>CAZMEH010000546.1:0-1933 GCA_964564885.1 uncultured Saprospiraceae bacterium
TAATTTTGACATCTTGCCTCTTATGACCCTACTTACTACTTAGAACATACTATCTAGATTAATTTCTAATAAAAATTAAAAGATAGTTACTGATTCCTGAATCATTTGATTATCTTTGCATTCGATTTTAACAAATAATAAATTCTATTAAGATGTACGCAATTGTAGAAATAGCTGGTCAGCAATTCAAAGTTGAGGAAGGTCAAGAGATTTTCGTCCACCGGCTACAAGCAGCGGAAGGCGACGCACTTTCATACGACCGAGTATTATTGGTTGACAATGAAGGTTCTGTATCAGTTGGAAAACCAACGGTATCAGGCGCATCAGTAAGTGTTACTGTTTTAGAACACATGAAAGGTGATAAAGTCATCGTATTCAAAAAGAAACGTCGTAAAGGTTATCAAACTAAAAACGGTCACCGTCAATATTTTACGAAAATCAAGATTGATAGCATCGCAATTTAATCGTACTGCTGTTTAATTCCATTTATAATTTTTAAATTTAATATGTCATGGCACATAAGAAAGGTGTAGGTAGTACGGATAACGGACGTGATAGTAATAGTAAATACCTAGGTGTAAAACTATTTGGTGGTCAAAAAGCTATCGCTGGTAATATTATCGTACGTCAAAGAGGTACAAGATTTCACCCAGGTGAAAATGTAGGAATGGGTAGAGATCATACTCTATTTGCTCTTGTTGATGGAGAGGTTTTCTTCCGTAGAAGAAAAAACAATCGTACTTTCATTAGTATCCTTCCTCCAGTTGCTGAAACAGTTGCAGAGGTTACTCCTCCAGTTGTAGCAGAAGCAACAACCGACGAAGCTTAGTTTTTATAAAACTTAGACTTTTTCAAAAAGCTCATTAGTCAATTGACTAATGAGCTTTTTTTATTTTCTTTTTACTGTAAATATTCAAAATTTTTCCAATATCTTATTCAAAAGCCAAAGAAATAAAAGTGGCAACACAAGCTGGCTTTGGTGCGCCTTCAATTTCTAATGTACAATCCCAAAAGACTTTCACACCCGTTGGACCTTGATCAGCTACTTTATCAATTTTGACATGAAGTCTTAGTTTTGAGTTTGACGGTACAGGATGCGGAAATCGTACTTTATCCAATCCGTAGTTTACGCCCATTTTTACGCTTTCAATCTTCACGGTTTCTTCTAAAAACTTGGATAACATCGAAACAGACATAAAACCATGTGCAATCGTTGTGCCTCCGAATGGAGATTCTTTCTTTGCTCGTTCAGCATCAATGTGTATCCATTGAAAATCAAGTGTTGCTTCTGCAAACTTATTTATCATGTCTTGCGTAATCGTAATCCAATCAGAAGTAAACTGCTCTCCTACTCCTTGTTTAAATTCAGCTAAATTCTTGAAAATTTTCATTCGTATATTTTTCTATTATGTGTATTCAATGATTGAAATGACTTAAAAATCATTTGATTCTCCAATCTTTTTCTATTTTTATCATTGAAGTTGTTTAAGAACTCATCTCTTGACAAGTACTTGAGCATGAACTTTAAACAACTTCATTGTAAATATTATAAAAATTGACTTAAAATTCAAAAAAATGTCTAAGAACCAAATACAACCCATCATTCAATTATTAAAAGAAAGTGAAGCAGCTCTATTCGAAAGTATTAATGAACTGACCGACGAACAACTTATTTGGAAATCCTCTCCTACGGAATGGTCAATTTTAGAAATTATTGAACATTTAACACTAGCTGATTTGAGTATTATTGAGAATATAAAAAGAAAAGGTCAGGAAATTACGGAAATCGTAGTGGAAACAGCGGATGATATTCGCATTGCTAAAATCGTTGTACCAAGGAGGGTAAAGGTAAAAGCTCCTGATTTTTTAGTTCCTTCTGGCAAGTTCAAAACAAGGCAAGAAGCCATTACTGCGTTTCAAAAAACTAGAGATA
>CAZMEH010000547.1:0-3531 GCA_964564885.1 uncultured Saprospiraceae bacterium
ATATTTATTTAATCCAGCGGTAGTTTGTCCTGTTGTTTTTCAAGGAGTTAGAACAATGAGGCATCTCACATTGGACTAAAATGCAGAAACTTCGCTCACGAGGCTTAACCGAGTAATTGTCAAGGAGCCTTTTTTATTTTATTGCTTTTGCAATGAATTGAAACTACATTGCTATTACAAGTAACCTACATGACACAACTTGACATTAAGACCTACTTACTTCCAGCAGCAGATTGCGCAATTTGATACAACAATCGTTGTCCTTGCGAGCGAATTGCGCCAGGTCCTCTTTTGAAAACAGGAGAAAGTAGTTCTAAGTCATTTGTGTAACGAAGCGTTCGCAAAAGCATAGAATTTTCTTGTTGTTCCCACGGTTCGTAAGCTCTCGGAAAGATATTTCTAGCAACAACCATTGCTTCCGAAGACATATTAGAAACATTGCGTTTCAGTGGTAAATCGCCGATTGTTTCGGCTAATTGTGCAATAGTGAAAGCTGTTAATTGATTAAAACTAGCTTGTTCAAAGAAATCTATCTCTTCCCAAGGCTTATCAACATTCAAATATTCTTCGTTAATTCTTTCATCGTACTTTTCAAAAAATACAGCAATTTTTGGTTTTAGATTAGAATAAGTTGTTGCATTTTCTAATATTCCATAAAATGAAAAATCTTTCACATAGTTATAAATACTTTTGGCTTGAGTGCCAATTAAGCATTTTCCGATACGAGCAACAGTCGGATTAAAACCAACCTCTTTGAATGTTTGTAAATATTCAAAGAGTTTTTCGTCCGTTAAATATTCATCAATATTAATAGCTACAGTTTCACTAATTTCGTTTTTTTGATAAACGGTAGAAGCTGTTTTTTTAAAAGATGGTTGACGTGAATTATTATTTGCTTTAATAATATCAATCGACATTTGCAATACTCGAATGACACTTCGTGAATTACAAACACTATCATTAGGCAACAATTCGCCTGTTTCAGGATGATAACCCGCAGCTAGATTGTCTAATATTTTTAAAGCTTCTTCTAGTGTCATAATCTTTTAATTAATTTGAACTCTAAATTATAGCTATTTTTTTGATAATGCAAAACGCTAAGTGTCAAAGAATCTGACATTTATACATAGAGATAAAAAGTTTACATAAATTCGATTATAATTGTAATATTTGGCGATTCTTCAACGACATATATCAAACTCAAATAATTTAGGTGAGCGACCAACGAGAAAAATACTTTTCAGAACTAGCAGAACAAAATCAAGGTATCATACACAAGGTTTGTAGTATGTACTGCGAGAAAGAGTCTGACCGCCAAGATTTGTTTCAAGATATCTTGATTCAATGGTGGCGTGCGTTTCCCTCATTCAAAGGACAATCAAAGTTTTCGACTTGGGCTTATCGTGTCGCTATCAATACTGCAATTTCCAATTATCGAAAATCGAAACGACAATTAGATTATCAATCTTTAGATACTGCCGCACTCCAAATTCCTGATTATAAAAACCAGTCCGCCGAATATGAGGAAAGAAGTAGAATACTACATTCGGCAATTAAGCAATTGAGTAAAATTGAGAAAGCAATTATCATGCTTTACCTCGAAGACCACAGTTATGAAGAAATTTCCAAAATTATCGGTATTACAAAAACGAATGTCGGCGTGAAAATTAATCGAACAAAAACAAAATTGAAAAAGATGATGGTAAAATAGTGCACAGTTTGCAGTAGGCAATTTTATCATTTTTAAAATAAAAAAAGATGAATATAGAAGAATTAAAATCCATTTGGGAAATACATACTACAGAAACCATTGATACACAACGGGTCAGTCGATCAGAAATTCGTCAACTAGCTAAAGGAAAGGCAAATCACGCTTTAGACGCTTTTAGTCAAAATATTTTATTTGACATTGGCTTTCTATGCTTATTTCTAATGGTCGGATTTATAACTATGTTTGTTTATCAGCATCATATGATAACGACAATTGTATTGGCTACTTCGCTTATATTTCTACCATTCTTTTTCATTTTCATTAGACAATATGCTCAAATTAGGAAAATACAGTTGCAGACCAATACGCTTTATGAAAATTTAAATAGTATTATTGAAAATTTAAAAAAATATACACGAAATTATTTTTGGGCAACAATGGTTTTAACTATCGCAACTGTTCCAATTACAGCTTTAATAAGCCTCAATCCAACTAACGGTCATAATCCTTTTACGACGATGGCAACGGTTGATTTACAATTATTTGTATTCATTTACTCTGTGATAATCATTGCCTTAGTGATTGGAAATTACTATTTCACAAACTGGTACCTCAAAAAAATGTACGGAAACTATATTCAGGAATTAGAAAGTTGTTTAACTGAGTTGAATGAATTAGTCCCGACACACCTATCGGTATGGAATTAAAAACTTAGTCTAATTTTTATCATTTTTACGAGCAAAAAAATTAATCTATTTAGGAACGATAAAAGAATAAGTTATAACAGTTTGGGTCGATTATTTTGTGCCAAGTCAGACTATCAAAATATTGTCAATGCAGGGCATTCGGAATATTTTTATCATTTGAGTTGGTGCTAAAGAAACAGCCAAATGTTATAAGTTATTTTTTTATCGTTCCTTAGCATAATTCAATTTTAGATTTACGATTTTTATAATGATGGTGTTTAGGTATAGAATACCTTCTCCACGAATAACATTCGCAATTCTTAATTAAATTAATACCATATTAACTACTTGATGAAAAAACTGATATTAACTACTGCAATAGCAGCTATCACCTTAGTGATAGGCTGTGATAATCAAGAAGGTTCAGCATATGAACATGAATTATTAAATGGAAAAGTTGCCGAACTTTTAGATGCTGCGGCTGGTGGCGATGGTCTCGAATACTATAAATTACCAACGAGAAACGAGTTAGATAAAATACCACAAGATCCAAATAATCCAATCACAGAAGAAAAAATCTTACTTGGTAAATTACTCTTTCATGAAACGGCATTAGCCATTTTACCACAAGATCCTGTTGCTATTCAAACCTATTCTTGCGCATCTTGCCATTTTGCAAAAGCAGGTTTTCAAGCAGGACGTGTTCAAGCTATCGGTGATGGTGGAATGGGTTTCGGTATTAGAGGAGAAGGTCGAACCATTCATCCAAAATATCAAGCATCAACAGTCGACGTACAAGCTATTCGCTCTCCAACTGTGCTAAATTCTGCTTATCAAAAAAATATGCTTTGGAATGGTCAATTTGGTGCAACGGGTGCAAACATAGGTACAAATGATCGTTGGACAGCAGGAACGCCATTAGCGACAAACGAACTTGGTTTTGAAGGTGTGGAAACGCAAGCCATTGCTGCTATCGATGTTCATAGAATGGCAATTGATGATAATTTTATTCAAAATACAATTTACAAAACGCTTTTTGATGCAGCATTCCCGACTGATTTACCAATGAATCGTTATAGTAAGGAAAATGCTGGTTTAGCTATTGCAGCTTACGAAAGGGCTATTTTAGCCAAT
>CAZMEH010000548.1:0-1820 GCA_964564885.1 uncultured Saprospiraceae bacterium
CTAATGAAAAATCCTACATTAAAACTTTTAGCAGTTGTTTCGTTTATTATTATGTTATTTGGCATAATGGCGGTTTATTTAGCCGTGCAGGTCAAAGACGCTAACGCAGAAAATCAAATATTAACAATACAGGTCGATTCTTTGAATCAGGTGATTGAAAATTACCAGTAGCCTGAGTTCTTAATTTTTGTGAATAAAGGTGATTAAATAAATTCAAAATGATAACGGTAAGAAAAGCAGCTATTACAGACTTAGATGTAATTACAGACCTGTTTGACGCCTATCGTGTGTTTTATAAACAAAAAACGGATAAGAAAAGTGCCAAAGCATTTCTGAAAGCAAGGTTTGAACAGCAACAATCTGTTATTTTTATCGCAAAAAAATCTGGCGTAGTAGTTGGTTTTACACAACTTTACCCAATTTTTTCATCTGTTTCTATGCAAAAAATGTTTGTTTTGAATGATTTGTATGTTGATGCAAATGAACGAAAGCAAGGTATTGGAGAGAAGTTATTAATTGTAGCACAGAAATATGCAACAGCTAATAATTGGAAAGGACTGACACTGGAAACAGCCAGTGATAATCCTGCTCAAAAGCTATATGAGCGATTAGGTTGGCAGAAAGATGATAATGAATATCATTATTTTTGGAAAGCATAACGCTGATTTACAATTTTAGAATGACGATTTACGATTGTAAATGTTTTGTATGAGAAACTACGGAATGATAACTGCGCTTATTCGTAAATGCTTGTAATTCAAAATCGTCAATAGCAATATTTAGATTCTAAACGTTATAGAATAGAACTGCTTTCAAGAACTAAAAAATTAAGATGAAGAAATTACTTTTTATGGCTTTAATAGGCTGTTGTATGTTATTGAGTTGTGATGACGAGCAAAATCAAAGGAGTTTTGAAATGCTGTACATTCAAGATTTTACAATCATATCAGGTTTAAATACGATTGAGACACATGTTTTTGAATTTGATATTACAACGAATTTTCAAAACTATTTGACAGAATATAATATCACGCTAGATGATATAGAACAAATAGTTCCGAACCTTATCATTATGACAAATGTCAATGGTAATCAGACTTATGATATTTTGAGCAGGGCAAGATTATTTACGGCAAAGGAAGATGGTACAAATGAATTTGAAACAGCATTTAGCGAGCCTGTGCCCAATAATACACAATACGATTTGCAATTGTTGCCGACCTTAGTACAAGTAAAAGAGGTTTTATCAGAAGATAAATTTAAGATGCGAATGAAATTAAATTTCAGAGCTATTCCGCCACAATCTATTGATACAAGGCTAAATATGACTTTTCAAGCTATTTTGAAAGAGTAGAGAATTGTTTTATTGCCTGTGGCGATTTGTCCCTGTTTGCCACGCCTGTCCCGAAACCTCGGTGGAAACCTTGTGGAAACCTCGGTGAGAACTCGGCACAGGTAATAAAACAATAGATTTTTTAAAGACAATCCCAATTATACATCACATTTGAGAAATCAGCATTTGCTAAATCATCTGCACTGATAAAGAAATTTGCAATACCAGAATCGCCCCACATTAGACCAAATCCATTATCTGAGTCTAATTGCAAAAGCAAAATTTCATGTGAACCTACTCTAGGATCTTCTTGTGTGAAATGCGCATAACCACCCATTTTATGGCCGTTAGACAGACTTTTTTCTGCAATAGTATCTACTAGATCATATCTTGCGTCTTCGTCTATTTCACTGAAAATACCTTCCATTACACTTGCTTCAAACCTAAAATCAGTGGTCGAAATGCGTTCTTTTGTCTTATTAAAAGT
>CAZMEH010000549.1:0-6211 GCA_964564885.1 uncultured Saprospiraceae bacterium
CCAAAACAAAAATATATATTATGCTAACGCTGATTACGACTTTTGGATTAAAACAAAATGATCATAGTCTCGGTTTGATTGAAAATGATTTATCGTTAGAGGATTTGTTTTAGGTTAAGAATTTAAGATTGAGATTAGGCATTTGACCTTTTAAAACGTCAAACGTCTCAGCCACAACATAAAATATATTCGAGTTTTTAAACAAGTTCGAGGTGTCTAGTTTTTTAAAAGACTTATTTATTTTATTCCTTTCCAATACAATGTAAAAAATACGAAACCGTTAATTATTCAGAACGTCAAAAAAATCTGTACCTAAAAATTTCTCGAAAAAGAGAAATCTTTAGACTTTTATACTTATTAAAAGACAAATAGATTACGAGACGCTTTAAGAAATACAAAGAAACTCGTTTCTTCGCATAGAATTTGCATAGTAAGAATTAAGTAAATTAAATAAAAGCTCATTCATAATCAAGCTTATAAGTAAGTTTACGGTTGAATTGTTATAATTGCTTGATTGCTAAATAATTGTTTATCAGACGCTTGTGTGATGATACGGCTAGTAATTAAACAATTTAGTAATCATAGTAATGAACTTTTTATTATAAAAGATATCATATGTCGCATCGTTGTACTCAATTATTTTACATTCTATTTGGTTCATTTCTTTTGTGTAGCACCTCTTCGTTGCAAGCACAGATAAATGCCAATTTCTCCGTAAACACAAACACTGGCTGTACGCCATTGCTTATTCAGTTTACGGACTTATCTACGTCAACCACCTCAGGAATTGCCACATGGCAATGGGATTTTGGCGATTTCACGAACACAACTATTCAGAATCCTGCAAAAGTGTATAACACCGCAGGCTTATTTGACATTAGGCTTATCGTAACGGATTCGCTTGGAAATGCGGATACGTTGACTAAAATTAGTGAAATAAACGTTTCCAGTTCGCCAGTTGCTGAGTTTGAAGGATTACCGACGATGGGTTGTAAACCTGTTTCGGTTCAATTCAATGACTTGTCTACGGCAGGTTCTAATCCAATTAATTCTTGGTCATGGAGTTTTGGAACAGGTGCATCAAGTAGTACGCAAAACCCACAATTTACCTATGTAAATCCGAATTCATACACCGTTTCACTGACGGTTTCGGATGCCAACGGCTGTTCCAGTCAAATGGTCAAAAGTAGTTATATTAAGGTATCAGATATTCCAACGGCTAATTTTACGGCAGCCACAACACAATTTTGTACATTTCCAGCAACCGCCAATTTTGCCAATACATCAAGTATTCCATTAGGTGTGAGCGTAGTGTATGAATGGAACTTTGGAGATAATAGTCCAACGAGTGCAGCTCAAAACCCTTCTCATGCTTACGCAGCGGCAGGTTCTTATGATGTCACCTTAATTGTAACAGATACGGCAGTCGGTTGTGCCGATACACTAACACAAGATGATTTCATAGAGATATTTGCGAATAGTAGTATTTCGTTTAATAGCACGCCTTCGCAAGGTTGTGATAATGTAAATGTACAGTTTACGAATGCAACGAATTGCCCCTCTTCTAACTGGGATTGGAATTTTGGAGATGGTTCGGCTAATTCCTCCAATGAAAATCCTTCTCATACTTATAATACACCAGGAACTTACGATGTCATATTTTCGGCATTAGTTGATGGTACGTTGCTTTCTGATACTTGTATTGCTTGTGTAACGGTTGACATTACGCCGTCTGTGGATTATACGACAACAGGAACAATTGCGACTTGTAATTTACCAATTTCAGCATCATTTGCAGGAACTTCAGATAATCCAAATGTTACTTACTCTTGGGGCTTTGGCGACGGAATAGGTTCTTCTAACCTGCAAAATTCTTCTTATACTTATAATGTTGGTGGAACATTTCCAGTCGTTTTGACGGTAACAAGTCCAGAAGGTTGTTCTAATTCAATTGTAAAAGATACCGTTTTTGCTCGACCAATCATTGCAAACTTTATTGAAAATAGAGTTTCAAGTTGTATTGGCGGTGAAATTGAATTTATAGATAGTACGCAATCTTTTTATGCGATTACTAGTTGGGTATGGGATTTTGAAGATACGACTTCAATCGATCAAAATCCAACGATTACGTTTCAAGATACAGGTTCTTATGATGTCACTTTGATTGTGACCAATACATTAGGTTGTGTTGATACGATTATTCAAGAAGTAGAAGTTGGCGATTCATTGGCAATTGGTTTTAGCGCAATGGACTCAGTTGTTTGTATTGATGAAGATATAACGTTCACAAATCTCACTGACCCAACGCTTATTGGCTTAGTTGGTGAATGGAGTTGGGATTTTGGCGACGGAGGAAGTTCTAGTCAATTTGAACCAACTTACGCTTATTCTGACACAGGAACATTTACCGTTATTTTGACAGGAAGCTATAATAACTGTGATAGTAAGGTTGAAAAAGTAGACTATATAGTCGTTGGGCCTCCGATTTCAGACTTTGAAGCAGATAGAGATTGTGCTGCACCTTTGCAAGTTACCTTTGTAGATAAATCAATTGGTGCAGATTCTTACTCTTGGGATTTTGGTGTTGCATCAATGACGAATGATACGTCTAATCTTGCGAATCCAGTATTTAATTATCCTGTGGCAGGAAATTATGCGGTGAAACTTACGGTAACTAATAATATAACAGGTTGTTCGCATGAATTGACCCAAAATTTAATTTTAAATGCAGCAGAGAATGTTATCATTACATTATCTGATACCGCAGGTTGTACGCCTTTGGTAATTTCGATTTCTAATACCTCCTCTTTGGCAACATACGACTGGACCGCACCAGGTGCAACGGTTAGTGATACTAGTGCTTCTGCTCCAACTTTAACTTATAGTAACTCAGGCGTTTATGATTCTATTCAATTAATCGTAACGCATTCAACAGGCTGTATTGAAGAAATTGTACTTTCGGATACTATTCGTACTTCAACTATGTTGGCAGCTATTTCAGTGAATATGACTTCTGGTTGTGCGCCTTTAGATGTAACATTTACAGACAATATCCTTAATACCGATTCAATTGTTTCTTACATTTGGGATTTTGATGACGGTGATACTGTATTGACTGCTGGGCCGCTCACGCATACTTATACAAATGCGACCGTACACAATCCAACATTGACGGTTACAGATACGGTTGGTTGTACTCAAACGGCAACGATTAATAATTCGATTGTTCCAACAGCGCCAACGGTAGATTTTATCAGTGATACGATTGCATGTACAGGTCAGGCGATTAATTTTGCAAATCTTTCAACAGGTATTGGATTGAGCTATTCTTGGGATTTTGGTGGTGGCGGAACATCTAACCAAATTAGCCCAAATTATATTTATACAACAGAAGGTACCTACAATGCTTGTTTAACAGTAACAGACATCAATGGCTGTTCTGGTACTTTTTGTAGAATAATAGTTATTGCAAATCCAGTAGCTAATTTTAATGCAAATAATACAACAGCAAATTGTTCTGCGCTTTCTGTTCAGTTTAATGATACTTCTCAAAATGCTATTTCATGGTTTTGGGATTTTGGTGATAGCACCACTTCTGCATTACAAAATCCAGTAAAAGTTTATTCTACACCTGGTAGTTATGATGTTACTTTAATTGTAGTGAGTGCAGCAGGATGTCAAGATACGATTACACAAGTTGGATTTATTCAAATTAGTGGGCCAAGTGCTGATTTTAGTTTTACACCAAATTCTGGTTGTCCAGGAACAGTCGTTAATTATACGGCTACAGGTATTAATGTTGATAAATTTACTTTTGTTTGGGGCGATTTTACCACGAGTGAAGTGCTCGGAACAGGCGGAAACGATACGATAACTATTTCGCATACTTATGATAATGGTGGAGTCTTTACGCCTGCCATTCAAATAGAAGACAATGGCGGTTGTCAACTGACCTTGCTTTCATCTGATTCTATTGTCATAGAAGATTTTGCAGTTATTATTGATAAATCAATTCCGTTTGTTTGTGATACAGGAACCGTTCAATTGAATGCAAATATTAGTTCATTGACACCAGTGACTTCTATTAATTGGACTTACGGCACGCCAGTGCAGACTTCAACGAACGCAATGGTGGCTATGAATGTAAATGGTGTTGGTGTTTATCCAATTTCATTGACAGCAAGTAACGCTTCGTGTACTCGAACTATTATAGATAGTATAGTAGTTTTTGAAGCGCCAAATGCTAATTTTGGTGCAACTCCTCAGCAAGCTTGTGTTCCTCAACTGGTTCAGTTTACAGATTCTTCAACGATTGTTGTTGATACGATTGTTTCATGGGATTGGACATTGAATGGTTTATTTTTGGATACGCTTCAAAATACTTCTTATCAATTCGACACAGCAGGTACAAACACTGTTTTATTATTGGTGACTACAAATAATGGTTGTACAGATACTTTATCAAAAATCATCGATATATTTCCAAATCCAATAGCGGATGCAGGAAATGATACGACTATCTGTGCAGGTCAAATTACGCCATTAAATGTAACTGGTGCAGTTTCTTACACTTGGAATACAAATGCTAGTTTAAGTTGTACGAATTGTGCTAATCCAATTGCTTCTCCAACGGCTACAACAGATTATATTGTTACCGCAGTAAATGCAAATGGTTGTTCAGACATAGACACAGTGACTGTTTTTGTAAATGCTAAACCAGTTGCAGTAACGCCTTCGCTACCTTTTCAAGACTGTGAAGGAGCGTTAATCAATTTCGTTGATAGTTCGACTATTTCATCTGGTTCAATTGTGAGCTGGAATTGGGATTTCGGTATTGCAGGTGACACTAGTACAATGCAAAACGTTCAATATACTTATAATACTTCGGGTATTTTTACGGCTCAATTGATTGTTACTTCTGATATGAATTGCAGCGATACATTGACTGGACAAGTTATTATAAACCAAAAACCAACGGCTATTGTTAGTCAAGATGCTTTTATTTGTCAAGGTGCTGATACTATATTAACAGTAACAGGAGGTGTTTCTTACTTATGGTCGCCAAGTTCAACATTAAATTGTGATACTTGTAGCACTGTAATTGCATCGCCATTAACAACAACTAATTATGTAGTAACTGTTACTTCTGCAAACGGTTGTACTGATACAGATACAGTTTTGGTGGAGGTTTCACCATTCGCATTGCCGCTATTGACAACAAGTAATGATACAACAATTTGTCAAGGAGATATTATACAAATATTCGCTTACGGCGGTACAAGTCCTTTAGATTATACTTGGAATCAAAATATATCAGGATTAAGTTGTTACAATAATTGTAGTAATCCATTTGCGAGTCCGACAGTGACGACTTCGTTTATAGTGACTTTAACAGGTCAAGGCGGCTGTCAATCAACAGATACGATTACGGTCAATGTTATTGAACCAAGTACAGATATTATTGCGAATGATGAAGAAATAATTTGTCAAGGAGAAAGTATTCAATTGAATACAATTTTAGGAACAAACCATAATTGGACACCTTTTGAAGGTTTGAGTTGTGTGATTTGTCCTGCCCCGATTGCATCGCCAGATGATACAACTACGTACTATGTAACAGCGGATGCTTTTGGTTGTCAAATTTCAGATACTATTACTATCAATGTGGTTGACCCGTCGTCAGTTAGTGCAGGTGATGATGTCGGATTGTGTTTAGGAAATTCAGTTCAATTGAATGCAACAGGTGTTGGAAATGTTACTTGGTCGCCAAGTGCTACACTTGATAATGATACTATTTTAAATCCAATTGCTACACCAACCGAAACGACGACTTATTACTTTTCATTAGATAACGGAACTTGTTTAATTGAAGATTCAATGACGGTTAATATTTTATCATCTGCGACAATTTCGCTAGAAGATGTTGAAATATGTGAAGATGAAAGTGTTGTTTTACCCGTTGACGGTTTAGCGGATAGTTATGTTTGGACGCCGAGCGAAAGTCTAGATAGTGCAACAGCTAAAAATCCAATTGCTAGTCCAACGATAACGACAACTTACACGGTAACAGCTAATCTATCAGGTTGTAATTCAACGAGTCGTGATTTGACGGTAACGGTTATTCCTAAGCCAACGATTACAGGTTTGGGTATTCAAGAAGTATTTTATGGTAACACAACAGAAGTTCAATTAGACGTTGAAGAGTCGCCAA
>CAZMEH010000550.1:0-2208 GCA_964564885.1 uncultured Saprospiraceae bacterium
TTTTTAATCATATTAATTATGACAAAGAGCAAGCCGCAACACTTTATGCGGAACTAGCCCTATTCAATATTAAAACAAATAAAGTAGTTTCTCAAGAAAGTAAAAGCTTAATTGTACAAGCGCTTAAAATGGCGCCTAACAATCTAGAAGTATTACTGATGAAAGGTAATTTTAATATGATTGATAATAATCCAATAAGAGCTAAATTATTTTACAATCAATTAAAAGGAAAAACATACGGTCGTAATATTCCGATGACTCGAAAAGCGGTGAGTGAACTCAATGATTTAATGAGTGCAGGTCTAGTATCCAAAAAAGATTTTGATGTAGTCAAAGCTGTTTTAAAAACAAAATAAGGTTTTAGTGCATACTACTTTTAGAGAAGAGAGAAGAGAGCCCTTAATTCATTGATTATCAATGATGAAAAATATAAAAAATGCTCTTCTCCGCTCCCGATTCCTGTACGGGACGCATCTCTGTTCTAAAAAACGTACCGTAGTATGGGTTTTAGTGATTAGACTTGTTGATAAATAAGTCGTCTGTTGTTTAATTGATTGTTTGATCACGCCTCAGGAGTAGAGTTCGGCTGCTCTAACACTGATTCCAGACACCTACTAAATCCTTCCCAAAAACCAGCATAAAACACTAACAACACTCAATGTACTTGCATGCTCTGGCAATTCTAAATAAACAGAATAGCCACACATCCATTTTATGTTGAGGCGTTTGTAGTGTGAAATTATAAACCTACTTTCGTCCATTGACTTTAGAAGTTATTAAAAACCATACTTAACAGTTATGAATAAAACAATTTATTTCTTATTAATTTGCCTCCTACCGATAACTGCTTTTCAATGTAAAACGCCAAGTGTTGCGATAGGAATAATCAATGAGACGGGTGAAATGTATCTCACTAATAAAAATAAAATCACCTTTGCAAACATTGATCTAGGAAAAGAACAAATCGTTAGAGATAATACCGAAAACTACTTTGAACAAGTCAAAGTCCTAGACATGAGAATTCAAATGAATGCAACTAGTCGAGGTGACCGAACGACATTACTTAAGGATTATAAATCACATTTACAAAATAGCGTTTTAGCTTGGACGGAAGAGGAAAAGGAGTTTGTCTCCGCTGTTTTCATCAAAGCAACAAAATTGATTACTGCGATTTCTGACGATATTTTAGTAGACGATATTATGTTAATAAAATGCAACATGAATCACTACGGAAAAGGTGTGTATTATACTAGAGAAAAAGCGATTGTTATTCCTGTCAATTCGCTAAGAAGTCAAGGTGCAGATGATTTTATGCAAACAATGATACATGAGATTTTTCACATCTACGCTCGATACAATCCTAAAAAACGAGACGAACTTTATAAAAGAATTGGTTATACATCCATTGATCCACCAAAAATGCCCGACGTAATTGAAAGTCGTATTTTACTGAACCCTGATGGCGTGAATTTCAATTATGCAATTTCTGTAACAGAGAAAAGGACTAATAAGGAAATAACTGCTATGCCTATTATCTATTCTAAAATGCTCAATTTTACTCCAAAGCAAACTGACTTTTTTGAATATCTTCAATTTTCGCTTTTTGCCGTAGAAGATGGCGTATTGCAAACTTCTAGAACAGGAGAAAGCACTATTCGTATTAAAAGTCTTGACGGATTTTTTGAACAAATTGGAAATAATACGCAATACATTATTCATCCTGATGAGATTTTAGCTGATAACTTTACGTTAATCTGCCTTTCTAATGACGATCCTGAAATTCTTGAAAAGGAATATAATATTCGTGCAGAAGGGAAGCAATTAGTGGAAGATTTGAAAGCGATTATTCGAGAATAAGACGCTGAAACAACAGCCGTTACTCCAAATACAATAACAATGCTTTTATAAATAAAACATTTCGCAACAAATTATTTTGTGATTCTTGCAGGCTAGACGTTTGACGTTTTTGAAACGTCAAACGTCTTTCTATTTCAATCAGCTCAAATAATAAAAAAATATAATCATAAAAATAGATTTTAACACGCTCTGCCCTTGTATAATCCAATTGGTTGTTTAACTTTGTTTAAATAGCTCACCAAATATAGATTAATGATTTCAAAAATAGTCGTAATTAACTCCGATATATATTCTAAAGCCATTGTTCAATTAGATACACAGAAGGGAGTTAAGTGTATTCAATTAGTGGCT
>CAZMEH010000551.1:0-3692 GCA_964564885.1 uncultured Saprospiraceae bacterium
AGCGTTTGCATTTTTTTCCAAAATTCTTTCTGTAGCATTTAAATCTAAAAATAGGTGTGAATAGTATAATCGTTCTACTTTTGAATTTCAACTTTCAATGGCTGCGCCCAATATTTATACTCATTGGTATAATACAAATACGCTGATGATGCAGGTGCTTCGTATTTCCCTGGAATGTCGGCTTTCAAATCCAAATCAATGACTTTGACTTCATCCGCTTGCATTCCTCTGTAATGAAAAACGATATAACCATCCATCAATTCATAATAATCGAATACTTCTCGCTCTTGCAATTGCTTCAATTGCCAAGGTTGCAAGCTCAAACCAGATGGAATACCGACAATTGCAATTGTGTTTGGAATCGCTTCCGATGTTGTATTAATCAAAGTTGTTTTTAAACGAACCGTTTCGCCCATTTTTGTTTCATTGGTGTTCAATTCTGTATTTAAACGAACTAGACACTCTGGCTGATTGATTGGTTTTATGGTATTATAATTAAGAGAAAAATCATAATTGAAAGCCGTTTCCATTCCATTGAAAACTACTTTTATTGTATTCTTTCCAACTTGCAAATGCTTTTCATAATTCTTAAATACAATCTTTTCTCGTTGCGTTTCTTCAATTCCTTGCTCACCGACTTTCTTATTATTGACAAATAAAGTCACTGAACCAGATTTTGGCAAAGTTGGATTTTGCTTAGCGTGTTCGATTAAAGCTTTCATGGCTAAAACCGTCGATTGCGTTGTACCAAAACCAACACCGTTTTTAGAACTAATAATATATTGAATAGCATTCTCAATATTCTTCGTCAATTTGTAATCTCCTGATTCGCTTCGTTTTTGCATTTTCAGCATCGCCAAAGTCGTCAAAGCTGTCGTTTCGATTGTTCCACTTTTTCCGTAAGAATAAGAAATGGTTTTGTCTTTATTTACCCAACTGCCGTTTTCATTTTGCAAAGTCAATAACTCCTCGACTAAATTAATTGCTCTAGCATCATTCATTTCAAACAACGCATTTGCCATCAATGCCATCAAATACGGGTCTTTTGTCTGTTCTGCATCTTGGAAAGATTTCTCCATTTCCATTGGAATGTCTTTTCCATAATTCGATTCACACATCGCCCAGACGATATAAGCATCTCTCGTATTACTCACGCCTGTCCATGAATGCAAACCTCTTTTACTCAATTTCCAACTACCTTTTTCATCTTTTCGAGACAATAACCAGTTCGCTGTTCTATCAATTAAAGCTTGGTCAACATCATAAACTGACTTCATATCGACAAACTGCATCAATCCGTAAGCTGTCAAGGTTTCGTGCGCTGGCGGACGACCAAACCAATCAAAACCACCGCCTTTGACTTCGTAACTTATCAGACGATTATAACCAGCTTTCAAATATTCCATTGCTTTGCCTTCCGTTTCTCGGTCAATCGTATTCGTTGAACGCAAATAATCTAAAACCAATAAATTCGGATAATTAGTACTTGAAGTTTGCTCAAAACAGCCCGTAGGTTGGCGCAACATCTGTTTAGCACTTTCTACAATGTCTTCTATCACATTTGGGTAAATCGTAAACTCGCTATTCAATGAATTATCCATTGGTTCGCTCATTTCAAAATCATACTTCGCTCGCTTTTCTTTTCCTGCAATCGTAATGTTTTGTGGAAAACCTCTTTGTAAAACTTCAATCGGTTGTTCAAAAGCATCATTCAAACCGTTCGCATCAAATGAAATTTGAAAATCACCATCTTGCGCATTACTCAACACTCGATAGCTTAAGTAAATCGTTTTTCTAACATCTGGTTTAAGTGTTATTTTATTATCAAATACTGCTGTCAATTCAAAATCATTTGGCGCAATAACCGATAATTTACCTTTTAGTTTTTTATCAGAGTTATTCATCAAAGTCAACGGAATTTGAATAATATCGCCTGTAACCGCAATTGTTGGCACTTTCGCCATCATTCCAAACGGCAACTGCGTGAAATACGTCATTTCGTTGCGCCCGATACTTCCATCCTTTCCAAAACCTTCGAGCGTTGCTTTGAAAGTTGTAATTGCATCAGAATTCCAAAAAACAACCTGAGCTTGACCTAACGAATCCGTTTCTATATCGCCTTCCCAATGAACCGTTGAACGAAAATCACTTCTATTAATCGGTGCGTCACCATCTTCTTGCGCTTTATAAGCGGGCATAAAAAATACTCTCGGCTCGTATTTTCCATTTTTAAAATTCAATGCACGATTATAATCTTTCGCAAAATCAACTGTTACGGTTTTGTATTCCGCAGGAACTTCGACCATTATTGAAGCTGTAGGCGTTTTAACTACTCGCTTTGTAATCGTCTGATATTCCGCAGGAACAGTGACTTCCTTAGTTGTCGCAGGTGTTACTAAAACCGTTTTCGTAATCGTTTCATACCTTGCTGGCACTTCCACCAATGTCCAAACTTGACAATCATTCGGGTCAGCAGACAAGCAATTTTTATTCGCCTGTCGTTTCACCCATTTTGTTGTTGCTGGCGAAACTTCGATTGTTTCGGTTACGGTTTGATATTCCGCAGGAACAGTCATTAGTCTTTTACTTTCTGCTTTTGCTAAGACCGTTTCTGTTACTGTTTCGTATTCCGCAGGAATGATTTCTATTCTTGATGATGGTTCTTTTATTAAAACTTGTTCGGTGTATTTACCTGTTTTTTGGCTTGCCGTTACTGAAGCCTTATCATTACTCATCCATCGACTATCCTTATTCATGAGATCTTCTAAGTCTTTTTTACCTTTCACTTTTCCTGCCAGTAATTTTTTAGCTTCTTTTTGACGAGATGCTTCTGCTATTTTCTGTGCAGCTTGCATTTTTACTAAACGCTCCGCTTCTTTTCTAGCTTTATCTACATTAGTTTTTTCTGACTCGGCTTTTTTTCTTTGCTCCAATGCCTTTTTTCGTGCGATTTCTTGTTTTCGTTGAGCAATTTTACTACTTACTCTGTTAGAAGAACGAGTAATATCTTCTGATGTTATTCGTACGCCTTGTGTAGTCATGTCATGACTTATCATTGGTTCTACATATAAAATTTCAAGTACATCGACATCAATACCTGCTTGCATATGAATATCCAGATTAAGTGCTTCATTCCTATTAAGACTAACAGCAGCACTAAACGGTGAATAACCTGTATAAGTTACTTTAAATTGATAATGGCCTGGTTTTATATTATTTATTGTAAATCTACCATCAAAATCTGTTTCTCCTTGATAATGGATTACATCATTTTCATATAAAGCGATGTTTGCAAATATTAATGGTTCGTAAGAATCTTTATCGATAATTTCGCCTGAAATCATTGTATTTGTACTATTCACATCGCTATTTATAGCAAAAATAACTGAACCATTATCATAATAACCTTTATCTCCGTTCGAAATCATTTTAATAGTATCGACTTCGGAAGTCATCAACGTTTTTCGCTTTGAAATACCATTATAATATAAATCAACAGTTACATTCGGATTCAAATAATCATCGTGTTGATATTCAAAAACGCCATTTTCATCTGTTAACCCTTTAAAATTATAAGCTGAGATTTCAAATTCTACACTATCCAAAGGTTGACCTTGAATATCCATTACAATCCCTCGAATGGCTAAATTTTCATTTTTAAACTTCGGTTCTGTTGTTTTATTCCAATCAAA
>CAZMEH010000552.1:0-4227 GCA_964564885.1 uncultured Saprospiraceae bacterium
CGCTGTTGCTTGTCCAAATCAACCCGAACCTTTGATTCGATTTGATTTTTCAATTCAAGCAATTGCAATTCATTATTTAAGAACCCTAATATCAATTGAGCTTTCTCCTTAATGTCATTCGTTTCAAGAATGGCTTGTTTGTCTTTATTTGAAATAGACAAATTAGAGGAAATGAAATTCAGTAAAAAGCCATTTTTCTCAATGTTGCGAAGCATCACACCCGCTTCTGGCGGAATATTTGGCGACAACTTGACAATGCGTTGCGACAAATCTTTAATAGAATCAATATAAGCTTCAAACTCCTTTGTAGTATTTGGTGATGCTTGTTGCATTGGTAATACCTTACCTTCCATAAAAGGCGTTTCTGCCAACATATCTTCCAAAGCGAAACGCTGCGTACCTTTTAATATAGCCGTAGTCGTTCCATCAGGCACACGAATCAATCGAACAATTCTAGCAATTGTACCGACTTTATACAAATCATCAGCCGTAGGTTCTTCCACATCCGTTTCCTTTTGTGTCAATACGCCAATAATTTTATTTGCCTTATATGCTTTGGTAATCGCTTCAATAGAACGTTGTCTACCAACAGTAATTGGCATAACTACGCCAGGAAAGAAAACCGTATTCCTTAATGGTAAGATTGGCAAACCATCAATCGAATCGCTATATATATTATCACCTTCATCGTCCAAAGGAAAAAGAGGAATCATTTCATCTTCTACATCCATTGGCGAAAGGAAACTCATTTCATCAAATAAACTCATAGTTTCTGTTTAATTAGGAATTACGAATTAAGAATTAGGAATTACATAAAGTTGTAGAACCTTTTAGTGATTGGATTTTTTTACTCTAAGTACATTTCTGATGTGGAAAAACCACGAATATAATTTTGAAGAGCTACAATAGTAATTCAAAACTATTCAGTCAAAACTCAAAATATTCTAAGTTTACCTTTTTTCACTAAAATTATTCTTTAAACTATAAACAAACTCCTAATTCTTAATTCTTAATTCCTAATTCCTAATTAAAAATCTGTCATTGTGTCACGACTTCTTGCTTTGAAGTATATTCCGTTATTAGACAAGTTTTATGCCACGCCATAACAGTACTATTTTTTGATAATGTAACGATAAAATACGTCAAAACGTCACTTTAGCCTAAACTTTACTTCATTAAACCGATGATATACTTCAATTATTCAATACTTTTCTATAAACTTTTAGATTTGCACGAAACTTTATAGAAGTCATAGTGTGTTAAATACACTTTTTTACTATTTTTGCCAATCTTTTAGAGAAATATTGAACTTTTTCAGAAATACATTAAAACGATAAATACATGGATTCTTTATTTTACGCAATTCCCGTATTAGGTGTAATCGCATTGCTTTTTATGGCACTGCAATCATCTTGGGTAAGCAAGCAGGAAGTAGGAAGTGAGAAAATGGCTCGTATAGCGAAAAACATCGCAGACGGAGCAATGGCATTCTTAAGAGCAGAATATCGTGTTTTATCGATATTTGTAGTAATCGTAGCTGTCTTATTAGCCTGGAGTGGCTCAGTAACAGCAGGATCTAGCCCTTTAGTAGCCTTGTCATTTGTAGTTGGTGCTATATGTTCTGCATTAGCAGGTTTCATTGGTATGAAAGTAGCAACTAAAGCTAACGTTCGTACGACACAAGCAGCTCGTACTGGTTTAAGTCATGCTTTGAAAGTAGCTTTCAGAGGTGGTGCAGTAATGGGATTAGGTGTTGTTGGACTTGGTATCTTAGGATTAGGTATTTTACTAATCGTATATACAAGTAGTTTGGTTTCATTTTCTAATGACTGGGGTACTGTTCTTACCGTATTAACTGGTTTCTCATTTGGAGCATCTTCTATTGCATTGTTTGCTCGTGTTGGTGGTGGTATTTATACCAAAGCGGCTGATGTTGGTGCTGACCTTGTAGGTAAAATAGAAGCTGGTATTCCTGAGGATCACCCGTTGAATCCTGCAACTATCGCTGATAACGTTGGTGACAATGTTGGTGATGTAGCTGGTATGGGAGCTGATTTATTTGAATCTTATGTTGGTTCTATTATCGCTACAATGGTTTTAGGTTTGGCATTGATGCAAGCGGATGTTATTGCATTTAGCGGTGATGCTGCTATCTCTCCTATCCTATTGCCTTTATTATTAGCAGGTGCTGGTATCCTAACTTCTATCTTAGGTACTTATATGGTAAATGTTAAAGAAGGCGGAAATCCACAGACTGCATTGAATATCGGTGAATTCGGTTCTACTGCTATTTTAATTGTAATGTCTTACTTCATTATAACGAATGTTTTACCAGCTGAATGGACTTTCTCTGGTGAAACTTATACTTCAACTGGTGCATTCATTGCAACTATCATTGGTTCTGTCGCAGGTGTATTAATCGGTTTAGTTACTGAATATTACACAGGTTTTGGTACTAAGCCAGTTAAGAAAATTGTTGACCAATCAGTTACAGGTGCTGCAACAAACATCATCGCAGGTTTAGGTGTAGGTATGCAATCAACTGCTCTTCCAATCATCATTCTTGCAGCTGCAATTGTTGGTGCACACGAATTTGCTGGATTGTACGGTATCGCTATCGCTGCTGTTGGTATGTTAGCAAACACAGGTATTCAGTTAGCTGTTGATGCTTACGGCCCAATTTCTGATAATGCTGGTGGTATTGCTGAAATGGCAAACTTACCTAAAGAAGTTCGTAAACGTACCGATAAGTTAGATGCTGTTGGTAATACAACTGCTGCAATTGGTAAAGGTTTCGCAATTGGTTCTGCTGCATTGACAGCATTAGCATTGTTTGCTGCCTTTATGACTACCGCTCACATTGAGACTATCGATGTTGCTAATCCTACCGTAATGGCTGGTTTATTCTTAGGTGGTATGCTTCCTTTCTTATTCTCTTCTATGGCTATGGACTCTGTTGGTAAAGCAGCGATGGACATGATTGAAGAAGTTCGTCGTCAGTTCAAGGAAATTCCAGAATTGAAAGCGGCTTTGGAAGTGATGAGAAGAAACGGTGATAAAGAATATGAAGAGTGGACAAAAGCGGATCAAGATACTTTTGATGCGGCTGATGGTACGCCTGAATATGATAAGTGTGTTGATATTTCAACTAAAGCTTCTATTCGTGAAATGATTCTTCCAGGTGTTTTAGCTATATCTGTTCCAACATTGATTGGTTTCGCAGGTGGTCCTGAAATGTTAGGTGGTCTTTTAGCTGGTGTAACTGTTTCTGGTGTTTTGATGGCAATTTTCCAATCAAACGCAGGTGGTGCATGGGATAATGCGAAGAAAATGTTTGAAGATGGTGTTGAAATCAAAGGTGAAATGACTTACAAAGGTTCTGATGCGCACAAAGCAGCAGTTGTAGGTGATACCGTTGGTGATCCATTTAAAGATACTTCTGGTCCTTCATTGAATATCTTAGTGAAATTGACTTCTATCGTTGCATTGGTTTTAGCTCCGTTTATCGCTCTTGATAAGCCTGCTGTTGAGATTGAAATTCAAGACGAAACAACTTCTAGTATTGAGATTCAGTATGAAGCTCCTGAAAGTAAGTTGACTTCTGAAAATACTTTTGAATTGAACTAAAGTTTAATTCTTAGTCAGAATATATTAAAAAAGCGTTTCCAATTTGATTGGAAACGCTTTTTTGTGTTTAATGGCAGTATGTATAAATTTTCTAAAAGGATTCTTTAATTTCATTAAACAAATAATGAGCGTTTTGAACAGCTCCATCCATATAACCAGGAAAACCCTTAGACGTTTCAGAACCTCCTATATATAATTTACCGTTCAAATAAGGTGGCTGATAAAGTGCATCACCGTTATTTTGATGTGGCGAAACGAAGCCTTCATATGCTGCAAAAGTTTCCTTTTCCGTTCTCCAAACTACTTCTTTATATTCGATATAATCATCAACTACATTTCCGTAATATTTTCTCAATTGTACCAAAATAGCTTTCAACCTATCTTCTTTTGATAAAGAATGATAATTGCCATTTACAAAACCTTTCAGTGCAAACAAGTCATTTTCATAATTAGCATGATCGTAAAACTCCGTGATAGGGCCAATACTGCTAAAAATCGTTCCGCTTGTATTTTTTTGTCGCCAAAAGGGATGTTTATAGCTAAAACCAACCTTGATAGATTCACCCATCCATGTATGCGTTTTTCCCATCAAATCAGAAA
>CAZMEH010000553.1:0-2483 GCA_964564885.1 uncultured Saprospiraceae bacterium
GAAGTTTATCAAAGAATGATTATAATGTAGTATTTTCTAAATAAAAAAACCAATTTATTCAAATAGAATAGATTGGTTTTTTTGTCTTTTATAAAACCCTCCAAAGCACTTCTCATTGAAAAATTACTGGTTTTGAAATTATTTTAAAAATAACTCAACTTTTAGTCTGACAATTTGAATGTTTAAGGCACTAGCTGATGACGCAATTTTTGGTAGTGATACATATGTGCACTTTTGTATCTATCTCAAAGCTGTTGTTGTTTTTTGTTGTAATTACAAAAAATATTTTATCACTCCAATATGATTTTCTAATTTTTTAGAAAATGAATACCAGTAGCTATCGGGAGATTTACGTACCAATTTGCTACACCGATTTATTATCGCAAGGTTTAACCTTTCAACTGATATTTCGCACCCTAATTTCAATTTTGATAATTAAACCTTTTTTAGAGTAAAATTACATTGACTTAAATAATGCTATGTCACTTTTTTTAAAAAAAATATCAACTTTACTTCTCAAAATATTAAGGATTTTTAGGCTAAAAAGATTGCAAAAGACTTTTTTTACTATGCCAAAAGTTGCTAATTATTATTTTTGAAAAAGAGGTAAAAAACTTAAGTTTTAATATGGTTTGTATCTGTTTTTATTTTTGAGCTAATGTGTCGTTCAGCTGGAAATACCGTTTTATAAGCGCCCCAATCATCTGTATAAAACCTTCCATTTTCTCTATAAAATTGTGGTAATTTATTCCATAAAACTTGAACACTTTTTCGACTTCTATCATCGATATGAAATGCAATTACTTATCTTCTCTTTCTATCTAAAGCAATACAATTCGAGTACTCGGGATACTTATTTTTCTTCTTTCCTACAAATAACTACACCTCATATAACTCACTATCAACGAGTTGTCAATTTGCAATCCCTTTATTGCTCTTATCTCGACGATAATTTAAATCATCAGGTTGAGTTTCATATAATTCTGAAATATATTTTAAAATCCATGATAAAGAAGTTTTTACAACCCTACATATTCCTCACAATGTTAAACGCTCTAATAATAGAGTATTAATCAGATATATTTGATGTTGATAAACCAAGATTTACCACCACAGGTAATGTATTTTTCACAACTCAAACACTTTAATCTCCGTTTTACCTGATTTTTATTCCAACCTTTTTTAATACAAAATTAACACAAATCAAATATTACCACGTCACATTTATACAAAATGTATTTAAGGTATATTTAGACTTAACGTTAGATTGTATTTTGAAAGAAATTTTGCTTAGAAGTTATAAGAAAACTATTTTACCGTATCAAAAGTTGTTAATTATTTTTTTACAAAAAAGAAGTGCGAAACCTAAGTTATTACTCATTGTTTATTTTAATTCCCTTTGATGCACATTTATCAATAGTTCAGACAGTTTTAAAATTTACAATTTTAAAACCATAAATACTTGATTATCCGACCATTATATTTTTTCAAGCCATAAATACAAATAACTGGTAATCAATTGGTTAGAAAAAATGTCCGAACTGTTGTTTATTGCTGTACCAAGTATTCAAAGCACTTATCACTAAAAAACTAGCTGATGACGCAATTTTTTCAAAAGAAAGAATATGAAGAATATGAATAACAATCATTTAGTTAATTTATCGGGCAGAAAAAGACAAATTCAGGGAAAACTGAGTGTATTAAGCATTCGATTAGAAAAAGGAATCAAAAATGGTCGCTTCCTGCTCTATACCAAACAAAGACAAGCTCAACTCCTTCGCCGACTACAACGCTACAGCAAACAACTCAATACTACATTGTCCTTAGGATTGCGGACGGCCTTCGTTGGTGCGGGCTTACTATTGTGTACACAGGCTTCTGCGCAGACCTTCACAGCACAAACAGGTACTAATAATCCTTTTGACGGTGTAACCGTAAGTAGTTCTTCAAAACCTACGTTTGAAGATATTGACAACGATGGTGACTTTGATGCTTTTATTGGTGAAAAGAATGGTCGTATCAAATATTATCAGAATACAGGAACAAATCTTGCGCCTACCTTCACCGTAGAAACAGGTACTAATAATCCTTTTGATGGTGTAAATGTAGGCAGTAACACAACTCAAACACTTATAGATGTCGACAACGATGGTGACTTTGACGCATTTATTGGTGAATATTATGGTACTATCAAATATTATGAAAACACACCTCCTGTCCTTCCACAAATCCATGTAAATGTAAGTGCGGGAGGTAACAATAACGGCTCCTCATGGACTCACGCCTACACCGATTTACAAGATGCGATAGATGCCGCATCTGCAAATGATGAAATATGGGTAGCCGCAGGCACCTATTATCCGACCGCTTCTCCTGATGGAACGACAACCGACCCTCGTGACAAAGCCTTTCACCTCGGTACGGATATGAAAATATACGGTGGATTTGTAGGTACAGAAACACAACTTTCTACACGAGATGCA
>CAZMEH010000554.1:0-10456 GCA_964564885.1 uncultured Saprospiraceae bacterium
CGGCTTTTATTCGATCAATTCGATTAGCCTGGGCTGTAGCAGAGGCTCAGACTCAGTAAGGAGAAGTCAAACATTTTTGCCCTTTTGTTCCCTGAAGGGAAATGTTTTAAGAAAAGTAAGTAATAAGACGAAAGATTAGTTGGTATCTATTTCAATTTTCTCTTCAGGGAATAAAAGAGCCCAAAAATTGAAACCTCTATTTCAAACTTCTAAAATCCACTGGAACAACTTGTGAATTACCATCCGTATTTGTCACGCCATAGATAATATCTACCGCAGCCATTGTCTGTTTATTGTGCGTAACGATGATGAATTGCGAGTCTGTAGAAAACTCTTTAATGATGCGGTTAAACTTGGTAATATTTGCATCATCGAGTGGTGCATCAACTTCATCAAAAACGCAAAACGGTGCAGGTTTCAATAAATAAAGGGCAAAAAGCAAAGCCGTAGCGGTCAAGGTTTTCTCGCCACCAGAAAGAGAATTAATACTCTGAGGACGTTTCCCTTTAGGTTTTGCCATAATTTTGATGCGAGATTCTAATGGAGTAGTTGGATCTTCCAACATCAAATCACAATCATCATCTTCTAAAAATAGGCTTCGAAATACCTTTTTAAAGTTTACACGAACATTCTCGAATGCTTCTAGGAATTGCTCGGTTGCTATCTTTTCTATCTCTTTAATCGTCTCAATTAAACTTTCTTTCGCTTCTAATAAATCATTGCGTTGAGCCGTAATAAAATCGTAACGTTCTTTCAATTCCTTGTATGCTTCAATCGCCATTTGATTGATTTCACCATAATTTTCGATGCGTTTTTTCAATCGTTCTACCTTCTCTAATAATTCTTGTTGATTGAATGCTACGCTCGGTTCACGATTAAGCAATTCTTCGGAACTCGCACCAAATTCGATGCGTAAACGTTCAGAAATACCACTCAATTCTAACTTTATCAAATTGAATTTATCTTTCAACTCACTAATCAAATATTGATTATTTTGTAATTTTCGACTGAGTTGACGCATTTCATTTTCAATCTCTGTAATGCCGCCTCGAGAAGAATAATACAATTCCTCTGCCTGACTCAAGTGCCCTTTTTGGTCGCTACGTTGCGCATAAAGCGAGACTAAAGATTCTTCTAATTCTTGAATTTGACCCGTAACTTCGTCTAATTCTTGATCAGCCTTTTTCAGGTGACGCTGATCTATTTCTAGTTTTGCGTTAAGTTCCGTCAATTGCTTTTTACGGAAATTGATTTCCTTTTGAAGTGCGTTAATTTTATTTTGCTGACGAATAAATTGAATATTCTTATTATTATAATCTTCGGATGCCCTCGACAATTCGTCCGCAATTCTTCTATAAGAAGAGTCTTTTGTAGAAATATTAGCTTTCAAATGATTCGCCTCCGCTCGCTTTTCTCCTAACTGACTACTCAAAACAAGGTTTGTATCTAATGTTTTCTCAATTTGCCCTTGCTTAAAGGTTTGACTACTCGTGACTTCATCCAAGAATGTTTGGAAATTCTCCATTCTAGTCTGTAAAGAAATGGATTGTTTGGTCAACTGATTCAACAAATGTTGTTCGTGCTTAATCTGCTTTTTATTCGTCGAATGACGATAAAGCACCAATTCACGTTCTTGCTCAACGATGTTTTTTTTCAGCGCATCACTTTGAGCTGAAAGTTCTTCTATTTGTATTTTTAAAATTTCAAGATTTTTCTTTCTACCAATACGTTTCCCTTGAAAAGCATCTAGCGAACCGCCCGAAATCGAAAAGCGACGACTTACAAATTGTCCTTTTTTAGAAAGCAAAATCACTTCTGAATTGTTCGCTACGCTTTCTAATTGCGTTTCGTCCTCTTCTTTTTGAATCAGCACATTTCCGAGTAAATGATTGACCAATTTATCATATTTAGAATCCACTTCAATCACATCCGATGCCGCCAACGAATTGTCAATCAAAACTGGCGAAATTACCATTTGACTTTCAAAAACATCCAATAAAAAGAAATTTGCTTTTCCTTTTTTCGCATTACTCAACAATCGAATCGCTTGAAAAGCTTCCGTCGTATTTTGCACCACATAATAATTCAAATATGGTTCTAAATACGTTTCAATAGCAATTCTATATTCTTCTTTACAATAAATTAAATCGGATAATAAAGTCGCTTGAGCTGTCCAATCTTTGTTTTTACTCAAATATTTAATCGACTCTGGAAAGCCTTCGAGGTTCTCGACCAAACTCTTCGTTAGGTTGTATTCGTTTCGAGAGGAATCTAATTTTCTATTAACTTTTACACGCTCATCTTTTGATTCTTGAATGAGGTTTTGCGTACTTTCTATATTTTGATTAAGCGTTTCTTCTGCTAATTCTAATTCTTGAAGCAACGATTCTTTAGTAGTTTGTCTCGTTGTGTTTTCATCCACCTGAATTTTAAGTGAACCTAATTCCGTTTGGCGTTTTTGAATTTCGTTACGGCTGCGCTCCATTTCACGTTGCAGGTTTTCGACCTTTGACGTGTTGACCGCTTGCTGTTTTTCAAAACTAAAAATATCTCTATCAATAATCCGCTGACTCGTTAGATAATCATCCAATTCCTTCTTGACCGATTGATGTTTCGTTCTGATTTCGCTCAAGGTAAGTTTCGCATTTTCTAACTGCGTATCCAGCGTTTCTTCAACGTCTTTCTCTACATTTATTTCACCACGATAATATTCTAACTCTTCTTGACTATTCGTCACACGCTCATTAGACTCCTTGATATTTTGTGTTAATGTGCGCTTTCTTTCTTCTATGTAACTCACTTTCTGATGAAACAAACGTTTGTCATTTTCCTTACCTCGCAACGATCCAACGATATTATTTAGCTTCTTTTGTTCATCAGAGAGTTTTTTCTCATTGTCAATATTCGCCTTTTTAGACGCTTGAAGTGCCGCTTCTTTTTGCTGAACGAGTACTTCAACTTGCTTTAAATTATCCTGCTCTTTTTGCAAATTTTCCGTCACGATTTTATATCGAGCTTTGTGATCAGACAATTGATAAATGGCTAATTCTAAACTAAACTCTTTATAAGAAGCCTTTATTTCTAAGAATTTCTCTGCTCGTTTTGCCTGCTTTTCTAGTTTTTTAAGGTTGCCCTCAATCTCAAAAAGCAAATCTTCGACACGTTCCAAATCTTCCGAAGCACTTTTCAATCTTAAAAGCGTTTCCTTTTTTCGGATTTTATATTTTGAAATACCAGCGGCTTGTTCAAATAGTCTTCGACGAGAATTTTCACGATCTGTCAACAAATCATCCACCATTCCTAACGCAATAATCGCATAAGAATTCGAGCCAATTCCTGTATCCAAAAACAGGTTTGTAATATCTTTCAAACGGCATTTAACACCATTTATACGATATTCACTATCACCGTTTCTATATAGAATTCTAGTAATTTTCACGTTACTAAATTCAGTCGGCAGGATATTTTTAGTATTATCAAAAGTCAGTGAAACTTCTGCAACGCCACTTGGCTTACGCTTTTTTGAACCATTAAAAATGACACTCGTCATTTTATCCAACCGCAATTCTTTACTTTTTTGCTCGCCGAGTACCCAGCGAATAGAATCCACAATATTAGATTTTCCGCAACCATTCGGCCCAACAATTCCAATGACATCTTCATTGAAATTGATAACCGTTTTGTCTGCGAAACTTTTAAAGCCTTTTATTTCTAAAGTGGATAAACGCATTTAATTTTTTTAGATGAGCGAACAGAGAAGCGAGAACGGAGATAATTATCGCTCATTATTTTACTTCTCAGTTTTTTACTTATTCTGTAATCTTTATTCATTAAGAATTCTTGTAAATAAAGACTAGTTTTTGGCGGGTACAAATTTATAAAATTTTTAGGTTTTAAATTGTTCAATTATTCTGAATGATTATTTACGATTCTAACTGCTCTAATAGTCTTTATTCACAAAAGTTCTTATAGTCGAAAAATCTAGATTTTGATTTTAGACGAGGCAGTTTAGAGGAAGATAGCCGTGCTATCTGATGAAAAACTAACGAAGACTAAAATTAAAAGATGATTTTGTAGGCATATTAACTTTTGTGAATAAAGACTATTGGTTAATCATCAATTCCATTTCTAAACAAGTCCAAATCCGAGTAAATTACTTAGGTTTGGACTTGTTTCATTTCTAGTATATCATTTATAAGGCAACCTTTCACGCATTTTATGCACTCATTAATTTAAGTGTTTTACATTAACACTAAATTAAATTATTTTTAACGTTACTAAATAGATAGGTCTTTTTCATTCCTTATCTTTTTTTATTCAAAAAATATTCAAACATGTTTAAAATTAACTCTACATCTTGTGGCGATCACTCGCTACTAATTATTCTGATACTATCTTTAGTATCTATATCTGCAACTTTACAGGCTCAAAACTCCGTTGTCATCAACGAAATCATGGCTTCTAACGAAACAACTGCAACAGATAATGCAGGAGAATACGACGATTGGATTGAATTATATAACAACTCAAGTATAACTGTTGATTTAGGCGGTTGGTACATCTCCGATAAAACAGATAATTTAACGAAATATGAGCTTCCTAGTGGAACAACTATTAATGCTAGTGATTATTTAATTATTTGGGCGGACGAAGACAGTTCTCAAGGACCAGACCCAGTTCATACAAATTTCAAATTGTCTAAATCTGGTGAAACCGTTATTTTGTCTGACAACTTTGGAGTGGTAATAGATTCTATCACTTTTGGTCAACAAACGACGGATATGGGTTTTGCTCGTAATCCAAATGGTACAGGTAATTTCGTTATACAAACGCCAACATTTGACGGTAATAATGAAACGAGTTCAGCGAATGAGGTGGAGCGTTTGAATAATTTCAGTATGTTTCCAAATCCAACAAGCGGTTTATTTAATGTTCTAATTGATGCTGATTTCGATTACAATACTTTTGAAGTATTTGATGTACAAGGTCGTAAAGTGGATGAAATAAATATTACATCTAACCAGTTTCAAGTAGATGCGTCAGCTTGGGGAAGTGGTTTGTATGTGCTTAAATATGGCGATACCGTTAAGCGTATGCTTATTATTAAATAAGATAATAATTGTTAAAATTGCTTGATTGTTGAATTGCTACACTAACATTAGTAGCAATTCAACAATTTTAATAATTTTAACAATCAAATAATCCTAATAATGTTTGACTTTTCAACAATACAATTCAATTCAGAAAATCCGACCTTCGTCACCATTTTATTTACGGTGATGTGTTCTTTTATTCTGTCTTCTCTAGTTGCTTTTACTTACGAGAAAACCTCTCGTGACGTATCTGCGCCTAGTAATTTCTTACAAGCATTAGTTTTGATTTCGATAGTTGCGGCTATGGTGATGCAAGCCATCGGCGATAGTTTGGCGAGAGGTTTGGGAATGCTTGGAGCATTGGCAATCATCCGATTTAGAACAACTATTCGCAATCCTAGGAATATTGTTTTTATGTTTGCGTCTATTGCTACAGGTATTGCCTGCGGTGTTTATGGCGTAACGATAGCTGTCGTTGGAACGCTCAGTTTTTGTCTCGTCGCTGTGGTTTTGCGTTTTACGCCATTCAGTCAAGCGAATAACTTGATTGGTGTTTTGATGTTTGAAATGCCAAATGATATTGATGATGATGAGGTTCAACAGTTATTAAAACAGTATTGCCGTAAGCATTTGTTGAAAAATTACACAGTTGTTACTTCTGGCAAAAAAGATGGACGCATTCAATATGAATATCAAATCAAATTGAAAGGCGATGAAAAAGGAATGACGCTAGTTAAGGAATTGCAAGCAATGGATAACGTGAAAGCAGTGAGGTTAGAGTTTAGAGATATGGATTTAGCAATTTAAAGGAACAATTGAATGATTGAACAGCCGAACAATTGAATAATTGAGCAATTAAACGAAGAAATGTAAAGGTTTTCATTTTGTGTAAACACAAAGTGTCCGTTAATACTTTTTTACTTCTTCATTCAATTGTTCGGCTGTTCAAGTATTCAATTGTTCATTTATTCGTTAAAACGAACAAATGAAGCGGTTTAATTTATTATATGTTTTTGTAATATTAATTGTCGTGCTATTGTGGAACATGAACCTACAATACAAGAAACAAACGGTTGTGTTTTATGGTTTTGCCGAAAATAAGGAAACGGAAATCAACTTAGAACATGCGGTTCGGGTTGACCAAATATTTATTACAACTGGTCAGAAAGTCAATGAAGGTGAGCCGCTTATTGAGGTTTCTCACAATAAACTACCCTTAAAGTTGAATGACCTTGTTTTTGAAGAAGAAGAAGCAAGAGTCAAGCGAATGGTTTGGGAAGATGATATCAAAGGTTCAATTGATAAATTGATGGCAAAGAAAGCGGTCAAAGAAAGTGAAATTAATGTAAGTATTGAAAAAATTAAAGCAAAAGTAGCACATAATCGCTCTTTGGTGAAAGGTTTAGAAAACCTAGAAGGGAATAATAATACAACTTATAGTAAAGAAACAATCGCTAGAATTGCAGCATTAGGACGAGAGTTGAAAACTGCAATTCTTCCATTAGATACAGAAATTAGTCGCTTACGCCAGAAGTTAAAAGGTAATAACCCGTATAATGTTGAATTAAAAAAGCTCAAAAGCGAACAACAGTTTTACGAAAGTAAAGGTAGAAAACTAAGTATTCATGCGCCATCAGCGGGTTTAGTTGGAAATGTACATTGTAAAGAAGCCGAAAATATTCCTGCCTTTAAAACTTTGATTACCTTCTATGAAGAAAACCCTACTTTGGTCAAAGGCTACGTTCATGAAAAAGCGGTTATCCATGTAAATGTCGGCGACTCCTTGATGGTTTCCTCTAGTTTACAAAAAGATTATGAGTGTGAAGGTGTGATAACTGGATTAGGTTCTAGGATTATCGAAATTCCAGACCGTTTGAGAAAATACCAAGATCTCAAAAATTATGGTCGGGAGGTTCTTATCAAAATTCCAGCCGACAATAAATTTTTACAAAAAGAAAAGGTCGTATTGAAATTGGATTCAGCTGTTTCTAGTTCAAATAATTTGTTCGATTTCATTTTTAGACCATCGAAAAATAACCCTGTTTTGAAGTAAAGTAGTTTAGTGATTCAGTTCTAAAATTAAGTACAGAGACACAGAGAACACAGAGTTAAACGTTTGATTTACAATAATCTACTCTGTGCCCTCTGTGTCTCTGTGTCTCAAAATCCGTCCATGCATTTCAATTACCATTTTTATAAAAAAATCTTTATTTGCGTACTCACCATTTGCTCCATCTATGCGCAAGGTCAACAAACAATGACTGCTACGGAATTTCTAGGAACAGCGAATAACGAACCTGTTGTAAAATTACTACAAGAGAAGATTAAATATCAAATAACGACTGACCATTCTTTGCCTGTCATTAAAGAATTGGAACTCAGAACAGAGTTCGATGATTTCAATTGGGCAGACCAAGAATATACCCTTCGAGCAGAATTTAATACCAAACGTCAACGCAAAGCACAGAATGAATTTCATAGTTATAGCAGCTCCGTGAATAGCTTAACGCAGCAAGTTGAAATTAAAAAAGCAATGACTAATCGCTATGAATGGTTGGTCAAATGGTTGGAAATTACTCAAGCACTTGAAGCAAAAAGCAAGTTAAAATCCTTGTATCAAGACCAATTGACTTATCTAAATCGAACGGTTGGTGATATTGATTTTGATGTTCAGGATTTGGTAAAAGCAGAAGAAGAAGTCTTGAGTATTTCTTATGATATTCTAAGGCTTCAAAATCAAAAAAACCGCTTGAAAGCTGGTTTGTATGTTTTTGCAAATGGTTTGGATTCGGTAAGCATTCAACGAGCGGAAGTTATTTCAAATGAACAAATTATTCGAGTATTGGGTATTGGAAATTTAGACACAACTATGCGCTCTGACTTGGCAAAACTAGATGGACGCCTTTATTTATTGGAAAAAGAGAAGGAAGTGGAATTGAGCGAAACTAGTAATCCGTTAAAGTTCGCTCAAATCAAAGTCAATGATTACGAACATGGTTGGTTTAATGAATATGTTTCTATTGGACTGAGTTTTAAATTACCGTTAAGAGGTGAAAAGAAACTCGATTTGAATGATTTAGAATTCGAAAAAATCGAAAAATTAGGCGAGTTTGAAATGCTTAAAAATGAATTAGAAACGGAACAAACAAAGCTGGAAGCAAGAATTAAACAGCTCATTGAACAGAAAAAATACCTTCAAACGCAACAAGAAAATAGTCAAGCAAAATATGTTTTGGAGCAACTTTTAAAATTGGAGGACGCAAAACCATTGGATATTTTAAAGTTAAAAGAAATACTCACTAAGCGAAATCAATTGATTGAAAGGTTAGACTTTGATATATTAATGCAATACGTTCAATGGCTTGATGTGTCCGATAAAATGATGGAATCGCCACGAAGAAATCATTTATTAGTTACGCCAGAATTGATTTTTAGGAATTGAACACGGAGACACGGAGAGCTGCAAACGGCAAAATATTTTAAAGAAATTGAAACACAGAAAATACAGAGAGCCACAAGCGGTAAAATAAATTGAACACAGAGACACAGAGAACACGGAGAAACTAGTAATATGAATTTTCTCTGTGTCTCCGTGCCTGCCTTTGTTGGCAGACAGGTTTCAAATAAAAAAACGATGAAAAACAATCCATTCTATTCCATATTAATTTCATTTCTATTTGTCATTTCGACCATTTCAGTTTCAGCGCAAGGCCTGACCTTATTCAGCGATAACTACATTCACGAAATCAGATTTACCAGTGTTGATACGACGACTTTTATTGACACAGAAGATTATCAGAGTGTCGATATGACTTTTGATGGTTTTCAAGTGGACGATATTGGTTTGAAGCAAAAAGGTAATATTTCGGCTTCGCACGCTAATAACAAAATGCCTTTTAAAGTTAAAACAAACAAGTATGTTAACGGTCAAGAATACGATGGCATTCGAGAGTTTACGTTAAATAATAGTTTTCAAGACCCGTCGATGATGCGGGAGAAAATGACTTTTGATATCGCTTCGGATATGGGATTTTACTCGCTTCGAACGGCTTATGCTAAGGTTTATATGGATAATAATTACTGGGGCGTTTATACGATTGTCGAAGGAAAAGATGAAATGTATAAACACGTTTTTGGCAATAAAGATGGTGATGCAGTTGAATCAACAGACTTTGGTAATATGTGTTATTATGGTACAAATCGTAGCGATTATCAGCATCCTGCGGTCGGAGATAGGTATATTGTGGACAACGGAGACGAGACTTCAACGTGGAATAGATTGATTCCGATGTTGGATGCAGCAAACAATACACCGAATGCTAATTATATAAATACGGTTTCGACAGCGTTTAATATTACGGATTTTGCACGTTATCAAGCGTTGAATGTTTACTTACTAAATTTCGATTCTTACATTGGTTTCATTGGTAATCAAGTCTATTTTTATGACGAAACACCAGATCTTTGGCAAGTGATTCCTTGGGATTTCAATGCTTCTTTTGGACTTTGGAACACGACTAATTATGGGCCCGCTTCTTATCCAATATTGCCGTCGCCTATCACGAATGGTTGTGTCGCTTCGTTCATCAGCACGAATACTACATTGAAAGATATTTACTTACAAACGATGTGCGAATTCATCACTTACAATGGTGATACTGCAAATATTAATAGTACGATTGACCAATGGAAAGCACAAATTCAATCGGCGGTTTATTCAGATTGGCGCAAGGAATTTACCAATAATGATTTTAATAATGCGACGGATTACGGTTATTATGTTCACAATAGTGAGTCTGTTCCTGCTATGAAAACCTTTGCAAAAGACCGTTTTATTAAGATTTCCCAGGAATTAGCTGATTTGAATTATTCTTGTGCAACAGGTTTGCAAGGTTCAAAAGCCAAGCAGCAGCCAATAAATATTTTTCCAAATCCGACGAATAATTTTATAAATATTGAATTAGGTGAGGTTGAAAACTTAGAAAAAGTAAACTATCAACTTATTAATATCAATGGTCAACTCGTTCAATCTGGTCAACTTCAAAGCGCAAAAATTGATATTCAAAACTTGCCGTCTGGCTTTTATGCGTTGAAATTGTTAATAGATAATCAACAAATTGCTATTAGTAAGGTATTGAAATTTGAATATTAAATCAAGGGTCGGACGCCTTAAAGGCGTCCGACCCTTAGTTTTTCGATTTTAAAATTAATTCTGTAAAACTTCCCATTCATCAACAATCTTTCCATCTCGCAAAACCAAAATATTTCCAAGTTGCAAAAAAACAGACTCACTTTGTCTTGGTCTTAGAAATACAAAATCATCAACCTCTAATTCCGTTTTAGAAGATGTATTTATCATAGAT
>CAZMEH010000555.1:0-3884 GCA_964564885.1 uncultured Saprospiraceae bacterium
AATAAATAGTTTAAATTTTTTATTTTTGTAAAAAGGTATGTTGTCCACAAAATTACTTTTAACTTTACAGAAATACATTTAAATATTACATATTTCAATCAAGAAAAATGAGTTTCGAAGTAGAAGGAAAATTATATAAGAAATTTGACACGGTTCAAGTTAAAGACACTTTTAAGAAAAGAGAATTTATTATAGAACTAGAAGATGGCGCATATAGTCAATTGATTAAATTTCAATTAATACAAGACCGTTGCGAACTTTTAGAGGATTATGTAGAAGGAAGTGACATAAAAGTCTTCTTTAATTTAAGAGGTCGTGCATGGACAGGAAAAGAGGGAACAACTAGCTATTTTACAAATTTAGCGGCATGGAAAATTGAAAACCCAGCACCAGCTCAACAACAACAGCAACAGCAACAAAATGCACCTACAACAAGTGCAGGTGGAGATTTTCCATCATTAGCTGATGCACCTGCTGTTGATGATTTACCATTTTAAATAAGTGTTAAGTAGTAAGTGTTAAGTAGTAAGTATTTCAAAATGAGAGACTTACTACCTAATACTTATTGCCTACTACTTAGCATCATTTGGTTTAAAATGCTGCCAGCCTTGCGCTTGAATATCGTGAATATTTCCACCTTTAGTATGTAGTTTAACACCTTGCGATGCATCTACAATCTCTCCGATAATCGCAATATCTGGCAAGAATTTAATCTCTTCGATTTCCGAAGCCTTTATCGTAAATAGCAATTCATAATCTTCACCGCCATTCAATGCACACGTAATTGGATCGAGTTTGAACTTCAATGCCATTTGTTCCGCATCTGGATGAATCTGAACATTGTTTTCATCAATAATAGCACCTACGCCAGATTGTCTACAAATGTGAAAAACCTCCGAGGCCAAACCGTCAGACACATCAATCATCGAAGTTGGAACAACTCCAGCATCTCGAAGATGTCCAATAATATCTTTTCTAGCTTCTGGTTTCAATTGACGACCCACCAAGTAACCTTGATCTTCAAGATCTGGCTTCACTGTTGGATGTTCCATATAAATGCGCTTTTCACGCTCCAAAAGTTGTAAACCTAAATATGCTGCACCAAAATCGCCACTAGCACAAATCAAATCGCCAACCTGAGCACCACTTCTATACGTCAACTTATCCGCTTCACCTTGTCCGATAGCGGTTACGCTGATGGTCAAACCTTTAGGCGAAGAAGTCGTATCACCGCCAATCAAATCCACACCATAGAAATCACAAGCACGATAAATGCCTTTGTAGATTTCGTCTAATGCTTCTACTGAATAGCGATTTGAGAATGCTAAAGAAACCGTAATTTGCTTTGGCGTCGCATTCATCGCATAAATATCCGACAGATTGACTACAACCAATTTATAACCTAAATGCTCTAAAGGCACATAAGCCAAATCAAAATGAATGCCTTCGACAAGCATATCTGTCGAAACTACGGTTTTGAATTGACCGTTATCAATCACTGCTGCATCATCTCCAATTCCTTTCAAAGTCGATGAATGCTTCGTTTTGTGTTGCTTTGTCAGATGTTCAATCAACCCAAACTCTCCTAGTGAGTTAACATCTGTTCTTTTCGTTTCTGACATATTTTTATTTGACAAGAAAACGGTTGACGGCTTACGGCTGACGGCTGACGGCAAATGTCTATTAGTTTTTATGTTCTAAATAACATTTGCTGTCAACCGTCCGCAATAAGCCGTTCGCCGTTCGTCGTATTTTATAAATAACGTTCTTTTAAAATTTGCATGTGATGCGTTTCGTGTCCAATAATAATGAAAGCCAAAGCACGAGTCGAAATAGGATGATTACTCGCTGTTCCAATGCGTACTAACATTTCATCAGTAAAATGCTGAAACTGCAAAATAGTTGCCATTCGGACAGCCTCAAACTCTTCCATTAAGTTCGCAATTGTTCTTTCGTTTGCATTTGATTCAACCGCATAATTATCGTGGTCAAAGCCAGGAAGAGCCGTTCTATCATTTCTAGCTACGGATACCGCACGATAACTCATCACACGTTCTACATCAATCACATGACATAACAATTCTTTAATTGTCCATTTCCCATCAGCATAAGCGTAATCACTTTTGCTTTCTGGAATGGTCAAAATTACAGCTTTTGTTTCAGCAATTGACTTTTTTAAATTATCAACTATCGTTCCTGCTGGAACTTTGTCTATATATCCTTGATAATACGCTCCGTATTCGTTGGTATTTGGTCGCATTTTTTATTTTTTAAAAGGTGAAATGATGGAAACTAGTAAAGGAGGTTTAATTTCTTAAAAGCATCTCTAGTATTAGCTTCAAACTTTTGATAAGAAGATAATTTTTCCAACTCTTTCATGTTTATAGATTTTCCAATTGGTGCGTATAAATCACTGATTGCTAATTTCTTTCTTTTTCGTTTAGGTAAATCTTTTCTAGCAATTACAATAGCATTTTTTATGACTTCTTTAGGATTTGCAATATTTTCAGGATTTCGGTTAATTCCAAGTTCATTGTCTGATTTATTTGTACCTATTTGTAGTTTAAGTAATTCTTTATCTACCAACATCCACGATTCAGTTTCTTGTATAGGAATAATTGGGATTAGTATTTTGCAATATTCATCATTTTGTTCTTTTAATCTTTTATCGGCAGGATTAATGTTGTTTTTAAATGTGTTTTCATCGCTTGAATTATCAGCATCTTTATGAACGCAAAGAAACTGTATTCCAAATGCGTCAACACCTTTCCTTGAAGCAGCTAAAACTTGCTCAATAAAACCATTTCCTTTTTCTTCAATTTTTATTATTTGAACATACGGTTCTAGTTCAATACTTTTATCAAGTGCAATTTTATAAATAGTTCTTTCTACAATACTTTTCAGAAAACGATTATCTGTTTTACCTTCTGTGAATAATCCTACAAATAATTGATACATCTTTTGAATGGGATTTAGGTAGTTTGAAAATCTACTATTTTTAAATAATTTTCAACGGTTGCTAAAGTAAATTTTTGCTCTGCTTCTGAAAACCCAACGCTTAATTGCTTATGATTTTCGTTATAAACAGGTACTATTTTAGTAACACTAAGGTTATTTGGAATACCATTAATTTTCGTAATTCTATTAACAATACGAGCATACCAAATACTTGTATTCACATCATCTGACCATTGAGATAAATTTCCTATGACTATTGGAGAATGAGTATTAACAATGACTTGTCGCAATGGCATATTTTTATCACTAAAATCAACACTTAAATCCCTTAATAATTCTATCATTGCCTTTATTCTAAACGGATGAACACCATTTTCAGGTTCTTCAAAGCAAAGTAATCCATTGTATTTTTCATCAAATTCAAAAATACACAAAGCTAAAAGCCGTAGTGTTCCTTCTGACAGTACCCTTGATGAATACGTTTTTCCTTTATCATCAGTTAAGCGAATTAAAAATTGTTTATTTGCATCATCATCAATGACATCGACCTTTACAAAATGTGGTAAAAACTCTTGTAATCTTCGAGATATTTCTACTAGAGCGTATTCATCCAATTGCTTAATTCTGTACAATGCCGCAGCTAAATTTTTACCACTAGATGTAATTACGTCGCTTCCTTGTTCTTTGTGTGTTGGTTTTCTTAAATCGTTCGGATTAAGTTCTAAGAATTTCCAACTTTTCATTTCTTGTTGAGCAGCTAAAAAATGAGGAAATTCTATTATATTAAAAACACTTAAAACTGTTTTACTCGCATACATTAGAGGGAACTGTCTTGTTTCTTTTGTTCCATCATCTCTTACAATAACTACCGTTTTCCCATCCTTTTCTTTTGTTTCCATATACGGAATACTTTTTCCAGTTCTTAC
>CAZMEH010000556.1:0-9395 GCA_964564885.1 uncultured Saprospiraceae bacterium
AGAAACAAACAAGTAATACAATCTATATTGATTGATTTTCAAAATGTACAATAGTATGAAAAGTATTAACGGTCATCTTGTGTTCTCCTTGACGGATGTTACGCAAAGTATAATTTAGAGAACTCATATTACGCAGAGTTAGCGTCACCTTTTTCCAGCTGAAAAGAAGCAAAAAGCCGTCGAATTTCAGATACTAATAACGTTATCTATTTAATCTTTTGCACTCAAGGATGTATAATCCTAAAATATCTATTATTTTCAATAATGTTGCGTAACATTAGTTACTTAATTTTTAAAACAAAAAGAGCCATTCCGAATATTCGGAATGGCTCTTTTGATAATTCAGACAAAAATAATTGACTATTTTTTAAATAAAAAATTCATTCATTTTCAATTATCCATTACTCAAATCTAGTTCTTGACAAATTGCTCTGTCCAAGTACCGTTTTCAGTGATAAATGTAATAATGTAAACTCCTTGTGTAAGGTTACTTACATTCAATGCAGTTGTTGCATTTGGAGATTGTACGGTCATTACTTCTTGACCTAATACGTTTGAAATACGAATATTTTCAATATTAATTTCAGAAACGATATTCAAAAACCCACTAGTTGGATTTGGGAACATACGAATTTGACCAGACAAATTAGCTGGCGTATTTGTATTTGTAATCAATTCGATATCAGCTTGGTAACGTGGGAAAATTTGGTAACCATCCGTGTAAGGACTTGAATTATCAAATTGTCCGCCAAGACCAGTTACATTGAACCAACCTACTGGCGCAGCAGTACCTGCTATATCACAATCGCTATCAATACGAATAGTAATCGTATCCGTCGTATTTCTAACATCAACGTTGAAACTGTTAGCTCCTGTAGCATCCCATTGAGTTGGGTCAACAAGTGTAACTGCTTCTACTTTGATTAAGTCAGATTCTGTATTTTCACCTAAAGTTGTAACAATAGTTGGTGTTTTTAAAGCGTTTCCAGCACTGATGAATTCAATAGTGTCAACAAGAATTTCTGTCAAACCATTATAAAACTCAATTTTACCTACTACTCTAATCTCATCACCTTCTGTTACAGTATATCCACTAGCAACATCAACGAAATTAAACACGTTGATTCCGTCAGTAGCATCTATCAATGTGAATGAATAACCTGCATTACCATCAAAGTCAATACCATATACAATACCTTGTAATTCACAAACAACATCTAATGAATCTGCATTACCATCAGCATCTACCGTTACAACAGTAGCGATATCGTAAGAAGGAACTAAGCAAGCGATATTGAATGTAACCATTGCTGTATCACAGCCATTTGCATCACAAATTTCGTAAGTTCCCATGTCTGTACCACAGAAACCTGTATTTGGTGTGTAAATAGCTTCCGTTGTAATTAAATTCAATGTTATTGTACCGTTCATTGTAGTCTGAACAATACCTCCACTTATTAAAGCACTTGGTATATTATCATTTGATAATGGCATAAATGTCGTTGCAGTATTAAAAGGAACTTCAATTACATCATCATTTGCTGTTAAAACTTGCGCACAAGCAGCGGTGTACGTTCCAATAGGCATTGGTAAAGTTGCCGTTGCGTTACTTGCAGCACCATCAAAGTTATTGATTGGGCTATATGTCCAATCTCCAACAACAAAAGCAGTGTCTGGTCCTGTAGAACAGTTTCTATATACCCAAGTATCTAAATATTCCCAAGCTGTACCTGTTCCATCATTATTTGGATCACCAAATAAGTCAATGATAACACCTTGTTCATAAATTTCTACTGCATCATCACCATTGAAGGTCATTGCAGCAGCGCCACCCGTACTACTTTGAGTGTCAATAAAGTCAGCGTTGAAACCGAAGAAATCAGCAAAACCTGTTGAATCGTTCGTTACATATAAGAATGTACCAGCAGTTGCCGAAACAGCAGGAAAAGTATATTCTTGACCGTCTGTACCACCACCGTTATTTGCTGTACCAATACCATATAAACTTAAATCAGCAATATTGTTTACAATATAAACCTCAACTCCTTTTGGTTTACCACCAGAGTAAGGACCATCATAAAGAGCTGTTAATGTCATACTATTACTAACAGAAACAAGGCAGTTTACGGTAACTACTACATCAGCAGTATCACAACCAACTGCATCACACATGACATAAGTAAATGTATCATTTGTTCCACAGAAACCCGTATTTGGAACATAAGTAATGTCCATTGTACCGTTTGCGGTAGCTGTACCATTCACGCCTTGCATAAAGATTGTCAATGAAGTCAATACATTTGGAACATTGTCATTTGCTAAAACATCAATAGTGATTGAACTATCCATTGGTGTAGTAGCAATGTCGTTCATTGCAATAGGATTTAATGGACACATTATGCTATATGTTCCAACAGGCATTGGTACTGGAGAAGTAGCATTAGACGTTTGATTGTCGAAGTTGTTGATTGGTGCAAAAGACCAATTTCCTAATTGGAAAACAGTACTATCTAGACCGGTTGAACAATTTCTATACGCCCATGTGTCTTGATATTCCCAAGGAGTACCCGTACCATCCACATTAATATCACCAAATACATCAATAACAAATCCATTTTCAAATAACTCAACAGCATCATCTCCGTTAAAGTTAATGTCAGAATCTTCATGCTCTGCATGAATACCAAAGAAGTTAAAGAAACCTGTAGTATCATTGGCAATGTATATGAAATCACCAGCAGTAGCTGAAACAGCAGGGAATGAGAATTCAATACCGTTTGTACCACCACCATTATTAGCGACACCAACACCGTATTTACTCAAGTCAGCTACATTATTTAAAACGTAGATTTCAACTGCTTTTGGATTTCCTGATGGACCATCTATAAAGCCAGTTAATAACAAATCTTTTGTGAATGAAATATCACTTGGATTGATTGTAATAGTATAAACACTATTAGCACCAACAGCTGCATTGTTTGTTGCATTAGACAAGTTGAATACAATTGTTTCTGGTAAAAGCTCTTCCATTGCATCGTCAACAATAGTCACCGTTACTGTTTGAGAAGTAGTACTACCTCCTGGAAAAGTCAATGTTGTTGGACTAGTGAACGTATAATCCATTCCACTTGTCGCTGTAGAAGTTGCATCAACTACTACATCAATAGAAGTTGCTGTTGCATTTACATTAGAAACGTCTACTGTAATCGTTATTGTACCTGCATTTTCATCAACTGAAATAGCCGTACTATTAAACTGAACAACTGGATTTGCAGGAGCAGCATAAGCATACTCATCCGCACCAATATCAACGGTAGTCGAAGGAGCTAATGGACGAGTCTCGCCATCAATATCAGTCATAATACCAACTGTATTATCACCAACGTCATTTGCCAACGAAGAAGTTGATGCAACGTGTAAATCAGTAGCTGATACAAAAACTGGATTACCTACAATAGAGTTAACATTTCTTGTAGCCTGTGCAGACTGCCAAGATGCTAAAGTCGTGTGACTTGAAGTTCCGTCGTATGCTACGTTTGTTCCAGTAGAAGAATAAATATTATAGTCAATAGTTGCATCAGAAGAAGCATCCAACAAATAAATAGCGGGACCTGCTGCTGCTATGAAAATATTATTTCTAATATCTAAACCTGCGTCATCATTAATAAATAGACCATAGCCTGAGCTAGAGGTTGAGGTAGTTACTACTGTATTATGAAATACGTCAACGTCAACTACATCATCTAAATTCATTCCTTCATCTCCCGAACTTATCAACATATTGTTCGCAATAATAGAACGACCCGTTGGTGAAGAATCGAAATTACCATCATCTATCTCAAGGGCATAATCGTCTACATCAGATGTATTACCAGTAATTGTAAAGTCGATAATATCATCAAAGTTTAATCCGTCTTTTGAACTAAGACCTAGACCAAATACTTTATTTCCTGTAATCGTCACGTTTTTTGCTTCATCTATACTTATACCACTACCTATATTATCCTGTAATATACAATTCATCACTACTATACCTGTATCATTTGTTCCAGATGCTTCTGTTCTGACACCATAATAACCACCAATCAATTCGGAGTTAGATATAGTTAAATTGTTAAAATTATCAGAACCTGATGTAGAAGCAGTAAGAGAAGAAGAAGCTACAATACAAATAATATCTGCATAAGCAGTTAAAGTTGCCATTGTAACTGAACAACTATCTATTGTATTATCATCTGCTTGATTTCTAAAGTGAAAGCCCCAAGCGTCATCCGTAATTTTCGTATTGACAACTGCAATATTTTTAAATGTAAAATAGTCAGCTCCGTCAAAAGCAACCGTTGCTTCTTGTGTCGTTCCATCATGAGTAAGTGCCACCAATGATTTATCAACTCCATTAAACGTAATCGTATTTGTAGCACTTGCACCCGTTACTTCTGTCAATGACAAAAACTCACTGTAAATACCAGGAGCAACATTGAATGTAACTGCTCCACTAACACCTAATGTAGCTAAATCAGTAACCGCAGCAGTGAATGTTGCATAATCTGCACCGACACCACCAATAGTATAAATACCACTCAAAGGAGTAGCAGCAGGCATCGTGTAAATAATTTCTAAGTCTGGACGAAAAGCAACTGTTGTGTTTTCTCTGGTTGCCCAGTGCTTAGTTGTTTTATTAGTCACTTCGTCTCCAATGAACATCCAACCAAAGTTAGTTGCACCACTAGTAATCCAAGCTTGAACATCAGCAACAAGACCAGTACCAGTATAAGTGTAACTAGCAAGTCCATCGACAAGCATCGTAGCACTTGCACTTGCAGTATAATCACCACCAGCCGTTGTCCAAGTTGTTGTATTGTAAAATGCGTGAGACCAAGTAGCGTCATTAGTAGCTGCTGTAGCACCTTGACCAGAACCAGAACCTGTACCACCGTCAGAAGTACCTTCGCCCCAAGTTGATGTCATTTTGTGCATCGCAACGTCTTCAGGACCAGCTTGCGTTCTAGTCATTTGCAATTTCACTTTTACATCTGTAATAGTAGCGTTAGCAGGAATAGAAGACACGTCAAACTCCATCAAGGCTCTTCTTAAATCACCACCATTAGTACGTCCCATGATGATTTCGCCACCAATACCAGTGCTTAATGCACCAGACTGATTAAAAATGCCGTTATCTTTAGTTGCGGGCAAATTTACCGTTGTTTGTCCGTAGACGCTTGATGTATTAAGTAGCATAAAACTACTCATCAACAAACAGGCAAAAAGTGTAAAAAATACTTTTTTCATAGTTGAAAACTTAATTATAGTTATATAAAAAATGATATGTATATGTAGTACCCAAAAAATGATATTTTATTTTTGGAATATTTTTGAGCATTATTTGAATGGATTAGATTGGTCTGCAAGTTACGGAAATAGAGTCTTTTACTTATGAGAATTCGTATTAATATTATATGAACTTATAATAAATGCTACGGTATTTACAGATTTATATCTTCTTTGCCTTCTAAAATTGCATTTCCATTTGATATAATGAATTTTTTATAATCTACATTAAATGAATCTACAATTGTCGCAATACGGTTTTTATCTGTATCTGTAATAAATACTTGCCCAAAGTCGCCTTGAACTAATAATGCTAATAATTGACGGACTCTAGTGTGATCTAATTTATCAAAAATGTCATCTAGCAACAGAACGGGTTGAAGCTGTTTTTGTTCTTTAAGTAGTTCATATTGTGCTAATTTGAGTGCCAAAACATAGGATTTGAGTTGTCCTTGTGATGCAAATTTCTTGACAGGAAAATTATTAAAAGTAAAAATCCAATCATCTCGGTGAATACCCATTGTAGTTCGTTGAAGTATTCGGTCTTTCTCTCGGCTTTCTTTTAATAATATAGAAAAGTCCGTTACTAATAATTTTGATTTGTATTCAATACTCACCGTTTCTTGACCAGAAGAAATGCGTTCGTAATAATTTTGAAATATTGGAATCAGGATTTCTGTAAATTCTTTTCGTTTTTCTAAAATATAAGTAGCTGGAATGAGTAATTGCTGGTCATAAATATCTAACAATGAATACTTTACAGCTTTTTTGCTTTTGAGATAAGCATTTCGTTGAGAAAGGATTTTATTATAATTCATCAAATACCTCAAATACTGTTGGTCAAGCTGACTAATCGTAGCATTCCAAAATCGGCGGCGTTCTTCACTGCCTTCCATTGCCAATTGCGTATCATTTGGCGCAATCATAACTACGGGTAATAAACCAATGTGTTCAGAGATTCTAGTATAAACTACTTTGTTTCTTTCTATTACTTTTGGTTTTCCTGCTAAGTATTTGACTACAATATTTTCTTTCTTTTCAAGCCTATTAAATGTTCCATCCAACCTAAAAAAACCTTCACCATGTCGAATCAGCAGTCTATCACTTCCACTTACTACACCACTTTTGCACATGCAGAGATAGTGAATCGCATCTAACAGATTCGTTTTTCCCATTCCGTTCTTACCAACAAAACAGTTCAGTTTTTCTGATAACTCAATGGATTGAGTTTCGTAATTTTTAAAATTTGTAACCTTTAATTGCTTTAAAAACATCAAGTGATTTACGATTGTGTTCAATTATTAATGAAAAAGATTGATTATCCGTGAATATATAAGTTCTCATTAATATACTTGTAATTAATGGCATGAAAATTTGTATTTTTACAAGAAAGTGTAATTTTGAATAATCTAAATGAACAATACAAAACCAATAAATTTTAATTGGAATTTTCTTTCTGATACCATTAATTTCTTTGATGATTTGTGCATAGCTAAAATCATTGATGAAGATATTGTATTGCTCAATAATGCCTTTTCTAAGTATTTTGATATTGAAGCTACCTCTAATTTCTTAAAATCTGATTTAGTTAAATTGTTTGGAGAAGCCCATTTTATTGAATTATTTGAAAATATTGATGGTGCAAAAAAGCAAATTCTCATTGAAATAGATGGTAAAGTCCATCGTTTCAATAGAGAATATACCAAAATAAATACAGAAAAAGGTAGTTATCTCCTCTTACGTTTCCAACCTTTACTTTTCACTCCTGCAACTGCAAAACTCAACTGTAGTGGGTTTTTACAGTTAGTGATGAATAATATTCCGCAATGTATTTTCTGGAAAGATCTAAACTCTGTTTATCTTGGCTGCAATGAAAATTTTTCTATTGCAGCTGGTGTTTCACCGAATGATATTATTGGAAAAAGTGATTTTGATTTACCTTGGACAGCGGAGCAAACTGCTTTTTCTAGAAAGGTGGACAGAGAAGTCATGGATAATCAAGCACCTCAAATCAATATGATTGCTCCGATTTTACAGGCAAATGGACAAACTTCTTGGACAAGGGCGAACAAAATCCCTTTGATGGATGGTGATAAGGTTATCGGTATTCTGGGTACGTACGAAGATATCACAGAACAAAAGCTACACGAAAAACTCATTAAGAAACAAGTTCAAACATTAACAGCTCAGAAAAAAGAACTTGAAAACTTTGCTCATGTTGTCGCTCATGATTTGAAAACACCTCTGCGAACGGTTATTAGTTTTTCGCAACTGCTACGAAAAAGTTTAAAAAAGGACATTTCAGCAGACACGCAAGAATATTTAGAGTTTATCATTTCTGGCTCTAGAAATCTAAATCAACTGATTGACGGTATTCTTAAATTTACCGATCTCAATCAAAAAGCTGAATTTAAAAAAATCAATGTTTCTGAGTTACTAACTACTCTTAGTACGGAAATTCAATCCGCTATTGATGAAAAAAATGTATCTCTAAATATTCTTTTTTCCGATTATCATATCAATGGCAACTTTCTAAGACTAAAACAGGTTTTTCAAAACCTCATTTTAAATGCTATCAAATTCACTACTCCTGACGTTGAGCCGCTTATTAATATTAGATTAGAGGACAAAGGTAAATTTTGGCAATTTTCGGTTCAAGACAATGGTATTGGCATTGAAGAGGAATACAAAGACAAAGTTTTTCAGATGTTTCAGAAGCTAAATACAATCGACAAATACGAAGGTTCTGGAATTGGCTTAGCTATTTGCAAAAAAACTGTGACTGCTCATAAAGGAGAAATTTGGTTAGAGTCTAAAATTGGAAAAGGAACAACTTTTTATTTTACTATTAGAAAAAATTTAATGACATAGGACGCAACTCTCACCTAGTATTTAATTAATTTTCAACCTTATTATCAATTTACCTTCAAGGGCTTCTGTCTAAAGATTCTAAACGAATCTAATAGTTCCTTATGTAGCTTTCTTTAGGCCTACTATTCAGTTTTCACCTCATAAGAATAGTCACACCGTACTTTAAAAGCTAAACGAAAGTAATCAATTTTTAAAATATTTAAAATTTAAAAATTTGACTAAGTACCTTGATAATCAACAAGGTAAAATTTTCATATTTGAAAAAACTAATAAATCATACGTTTAATCTAACCTGTTTAGTGCCGTGATAGTAATAAGAGAAAAGTTGGTTTTAGAACACTTTGTTTCTTTGGAATAAAGCTCGTATTCTTTCTTTTTCCAATAAACGAGTAAAAGCACCGTGCAACCATTCTCATGAGGCAAAAACCGAATAACTAAATAAAATTATAAAAAAACTACTAAAGCGAATTATATCCGCTTGCTACAATACCTGACATCGAGCGGTTGTCTTTTAGTTCTGTTGGTTCTTGAACAAGAGAGTTGAAAGCATTAAAAATATCAATAATTTAAAGTAGGGAAGCATACGGTGATAATTGCAAAAGAAATAAATACTTACATTAACTCTCTAAATAAAAAATTGGATATCCATATCTAACCACATTAATGGTTTAGACAAGAGGGAGGAACTTGAAAGAAACCATATGTTAAATGATTGGTTTCAATTTCACTGGGAAGTAATATTAGAACTCGCCTGAACTTAGATAGACTATACATCATAAACCAATACAAAACTTGCTGCTACAACATATGGCAGCAAGTATTTGCTTTTTAGTTACGTTGATTTGAGCTAAGGAAATGAGTATAATACGAATTTACCAAATTCAACCTTTTCCTCTTTTTTAAGATTGAAAAATTCAAACGAATACTATTTATAAACACACAATTCAAAATGAAAAATGCAATTTAAAATTCTATTTATACTTCTTATCGTTAATTTATCAATTCCAGCATCGGCACAATTCGGTTCAGATTATTCCTCTTACGGTTTCAATTTTGTGAATGACACCCATAATAATGGCTTTGGCGGCTGGCAAAGCACGAATATAGCGAATACCGCAAAACTAAATATCTATAAACAAAGTACGGTGAATAACTACGCTTTGGAGTTAAAGTCCCAAAATGACGTAGTGACAATG
>CAZMEH010000557.1:0-5435 GCA_964564885.1 uncultured Saprospiraceae bacterium
TTTCAAATCCTTTGTGTTTTTAAAGAACTTGTTTGGTATTTTTATTTGCGGCAATTTATTGGCAATTTCTAAATTTTCCTCTGTTGAAACATTATTTTTCTTCCACATTTGGTCTGGATTACTCGTTACAAAATTCGAGTAATCAATGTCATTCATGCGTCGAGGAATACCATTTGCAATGAACAAATCCTTATAGCCATCATTATTAAAATCCATAAACAACGACGCCCAAGACCAATCCGTAGCATGAATATCCGCAAACATTCCTATTTCTTGAAATGAACCGTCACCATTATTCAAATGCAAATTATTACGTGCAAATTGATGGTTATAACCGTAACCTAATTTAAATTTATAAGCACTATAATCGTCTTCGCCTAGTGACGATTTTAGTATAAATGGGTCGTAAGGCAACATATCAAGCGACACAATATCACTCAGTCCATCATTATTAAAATCTGCAATATCAACGCCCATCGTAAAGCGACTTGTGTGTAATAATTGCTCGGTCAAAACCTCTTTAAATGTTCCATCTTTCTGATTGATGTACATATAATCGTTCTCATGGAAGTCATTTCCAATATAAATGTCTGTCCACCCATCTTGATTAATATCACTTGTTGCAATGCCCAACCCGTAGCCAATTACAGTACTTTTGATGCCCGCAGCAGATGAAACATCTACGAATTTTCCATTATTATTTTGCATTAATTTATCACCAGAAAATGGGTGTGTCGTTCCTACGAAGACTTTTTTCTGTCCAAAAGTACCGTTAGCATGCAAAGAATGGTTCAATTGATACATATCCAAATCGCCATCCATATCATAATCAAAAAACGTTGCTTGCGTTGAAAAACCAATTAAATCCAAGTTATATTTTGCCGCTTCGTCTTTATAAATAGGAATACCATTTTCGATTCCTTGACAAACATAGAGTTGATTTCGTTCCTTGATGTCATCGTAGCCTTCCACGTCTTCAATTGATTTCTTACTTTTGATTTTTTCAAAATTTCCGATTTGCGAAACGTAAATATCTAATAAACCATCATTATTAATATCAACCGTCGTTACGCCAGAAGTCCAGCCCTCAATACCGCTAACGCCAGCTTTTTCCGTTATATCTTCGAACTTCATCTCGCCTTTATTCAAGAAAAGCTTGTTTGAACTCATGTTACTCGTGAAATACAAATCCTTTAATCCATCGTTGTTAAAGTCACCCGCAGACACACCACCGCCATTGAAAAAATACATGTATTTAAACACATGAAAATCAACTGATGACGTAATCACGTTTTCAAATTCTAATCCTGTTTTATCTTTCTTGAGTAATCTGAATTCTGGTTTTTCAGCCGCTGTACGTTTACAACCTATCGCTAGCAAAATAAAAACACCTAAAACTATTATTCTTCTGCTCATTTTTATTTTAGTTGATGACTAGTGATTGGTGATTGGTGATTAGTTCGCAAAACGACCAATTACCAATCACTAATCACCAATCACATCATAACAAATCAATTAAACAGTAAACACAAAATAATATGATTATCAAATACTTACTACCTAACACCTACTACTTATTACCTAATACTTACTTCAAAATTTTAAATACTTGAGGTTGACGACTATTGATAGCTGCGATAAAATGCCTTTTACCATTAATCATCACTGGAAGTAGTTTTTTTACATCACCTCGAATAGATAAATTTGCTTCTTTATTCATTTGTCGAGTATAAGTACCATCGCCATTACTCAATAAAACATGACCAAAACTAGCATCTAACTTAGAGAACTGCGGTAAAAATCCACCATCGTTACCAGCCAAAATAAGGTCTTTTTTCTTATCACCATTCAAATCAGCGCAGTAAATATCGCAAACACAAGAAAACTGCACTTCTTTTGGTAAGGCTTTCATTTCAAATTTCCCATGACCATTATTAATAGCAACAGCCGATTTAAAATAATTTCCTTCGTGTACAATAGCCTTTTTAATCTCTGCAACAGGAAATAAATCTTGAATTGATTTATCTGCAAATTCTGAATGTAATAAATTTTTCTTTTTTAAACTCACGACTTGCTCCGTGATTTCATCTTTCAATGCCACAGGCATATCACGACCATTCACTTTACGAGTCATTATTTTTTCGTACGTTTTATTTCCATCAAAATCCCAAACCCAGAGCTTAATAGGTTCTTCTTTTGTTCCTTTCAAATAGAAATTTTCACCACGATTACCCAAAATAAAATCTTGGTCACCATCTCCGTCCACGTCATCCGTTTCGATGCTGTACCACCAACCCGAATAATTCGACAAGTCAGTTTTCATTCTAGTAAACCTCTTATTCTTGATTTTGTAAACCACAGGCGACATCCACTCTCCTACCACAACCAATTCTTCACCTGGTTTATCATCAATATTGACCATTTTAGCATCCGTGACCATTCCTATTCTCCAAAAATCTGGGACAACCTGTTTGGTAACATCTATGAAAACACTCGTTCCTTGATTTTCATAAAGGAAACTACGAGGGACAATCCCATAAACACCAGGAAAACTACGAGTTCCAACAAACAAATCTAAATCACCATCGTTGTCATAATCCATCGGAACGATGACCGATGTATTAAATCCATTCATCGGAACACCTAAGTTTCTATATTTAAAATTGCCTTTACCATCGTTGATATAAAGTCTATCCTGCAATGGTTTATCCATTACTTTCTCTTTATTTCCACCAGAACCAACGTATAAATCCAAATCACCGTCATTATCAGAATCAAATAATTTTGCTGCGGTGTCTTCGTGCAATTCATCCTTGAATGGACTTTCCGTCATTGTAAATTCACCATTGGCTTCTTGAATGTAAATTTGCCATTTCTGACCTTTTCCGCCACCAATGAAAACGTCGTCTAAACCATCTCCATTTACATCACCAACTTCCATGCAAGGTCCTTCTTTAGACAACATTTTTGGTATCAAACCCTCATAGAAAAAGTCTGCATACCTATCTTCTTCGTGTTTTGCAAAAGTGTTTTCAACTTCTTCGACTATTGGATTAACTGTTTTTATTGTAGCTATTGACTCGTTTCGTTCTGCTATTTTATAATCAATTTTTAAAATTTGGTCGATTTTGGGATTTGAAATAGTCGTTACGGTATTGTCAAACCAACGTACTTCGATTTTGTCAATTTGAGTTGATTTACCTAACCCGAAGACCATTTTATAGTCCACAGAGGATTGAAAACCTCTAGTTGGAATCATTTCAAAATTCAAAATTTCTTCACCTTTATAAACAGAAACCTTAGAGCCAATCGCAAAAGTATTCTTATCCGAACCTTTCAAATCAACTGTTATATAATGATTGTCGGTTTTGGTGTTTGTATTATTTTGAAATACAAATGCTTCCTGATTGACATTGTTTACAATCAAGTCTAAATCACCGTCGTTGTCTAGATCGCCATATGCCGCACCATTTGAAAACGATACTTCACCTACGCCCCATTCATTCGCAACATCTGTGAAAGTCAAATCTCCATTGTTTCTGAAAGCACGATTTGGAATAGGATTAGAAGGCATTTTCTTCAAAATACCTTCAATGTCTTTCTTCCCGTTCAACGCTTTCATCCTATTCGCTTCATCAGCAAAAAAGCGGATAAAGTCTTGGTCAATCACATCTTGATAAATTCCATTAGAAACATAGATATCTCTGTAACCGTCGTTATCTGCATCAAACATTAATGCGCCCCAAGACCAATCACTTGCCGCTACGCCGCTATAAAAAGCGATTTCGCTAAAGGTTTCATCTTGATTATTCAGTTGCAATGTGTTTTGCATATACTGATGATAAAAACCGCCGTTTACCTTATTAATATAGTTTGTATAGCTATCAAAATTCGTTACTGTTTTTAAGCGTTTTTCATTACTAGGAAGCATTTCCGTAACAAAAATCTCTGGATAACCATCATTATTGATGTCAGCCATATCTGCGCCCATTGAAGAAAGGCTCAAGTGCTGCATTGTATTTTCAATATCGTCTTTGAATGTTCCGTCTTTTTGGTTGATATAGAGATAATCTCTTTCATAAAAATCATTAGAAACATACATATCCGGATAATTATCTCCATTCACATCACCAACCGTTATGCCTAATCCAAATGCAATGATGCTACTATGGATTCCTGATTGAGCGGTTACATCTGTGAATTTTCCATTATCATTCCGTAGCATTTTATCACCACCGCCCATGATATAATCTTGAACTTCCCATTGCTCGTCTGGCAAATCTCTTCGATTGTTTAAATTCAATTGGTTTGGCTGAATGATACTATTATTTAAAATATAAGCATCTAAATCGCCATCCTTATCATAATCAAAAAAAGCAGCATGCGTCGTATATCCGTTATTATCAAGGTTATACTCTGCTGCTTTTTCAGTGAATGTCAAATCTCCATTATTGATAAATAGTTCGTTTTTCTGTGCTTCTTTAGTGTAATATTCCATTACACCTTTTTTAAGACCTGCATTACAAACATAAATATCCAAAAGTCCATCATTATTAATATCTACCATGACGACGCCTGTACTCCAGCCTTTTGTGCCTTCAATACCTGCTTTTGTGGAAATATCCTCAAATTCCATATTCCCTTTATTCAAGTAAAGCTTGTTTTTGCCTTGATTACTCGTCATATAAACGTCTGACAATCCATCATTATTAACATCGCCAATCGATACACCTGCGCCATTGTAGAAGTTACGATAACTAAAAATGTTAAAATCTTCTGTATTTTTTATGGTATTTGTAAAATCAATTCCTGTTTTTTCTTTGGATAGTTGTTCAAAAATCTTTGGTATGTTTTCAGTTCCACCTTTATTTGTTGAATTGTTTTTGCAACTCAACATTCCTATTATTATTAATGATGTAGCAATAATATATCTCATGTTCATTTATTGATAAATGAAAAAATGTTTTTTTATAATACTAGTTGCTATAGGTTCTAGCAAGCGATTATTAATTAAACATTGTACATTTTTAATTATACATTAACATTTAGTTTCTTAGTGAAGAGAAATAAATAACTAGCTCCATTATTCTTTTTCTTTCTTCCAATAATTTCTCTAAAAAGAAGTCCAGAGCTAGGCTATGCACTGATTTTTTAGCTCATTCTTGAAAAAAATAAAGTCGCATAATGGAGCAACTTATTTATTTTTCTTCACTTACTAAACAAAGATAGGTCATCCAAGTAATTTGGACAACCTATCTTTTTATAATTATAGAGTTGCTGAATTATTCAACAATCTAAGACCTTATAATTCTAGTAACCAGGATTCTGTGCTAAATTAGGGTTTACAGCCAATGCACCAGAAGGGATTGGGAATAATAAACGCTCATCACCAGAAGCTCCTTTTTCGTGCCATGGACTTAAGAATTCACCGAAAC
>CAZMEH010000558.1:0-8295 GCA_964564885.1 uncultured Saprospiraceae bacterium
CCGCCAGATTCTGTCAAAGTCACATTCGTTACGCCTGTGTAATTACAAACTGTTGGTGTTGTTGGTAATGCCAAAGGACAAATTCTAAAACTATATGGAGCTGAAAAATCCAAACAGCCAGAACTACTTACATTTTGAATGTTTTGACCAACTGTTAAGCCTGTTGCGCCAGTTGACGTTTCGTAACTTACTGCATAACTTCCGTAATCGGTAGTTGTTAATCCTGTGAAAGCTGCTGTATTTTCTATTGCTAATATTTGTCCAGATAAATCTGTTAAAACGTAACTTGTCGTTTCGCCAGTTACATTACTGCCACCTGTTTGGGACAAGGTGATGTTCGTTAAACCTGTGTAATTACAAGCAGTTGGTGTTGTTGGTAAAGTAGTTGTACTTCCCATTGTTCCACCAGGTTTACCCAATAAAAACATTGGGTAAGTGATGAATAGAATAATATATAGTAAAGTATATTTGGTAAATTCCTTTCTTCTCATAGCATCTTGTTTGAGCTTATTTTTTGCTAAAAAGTGGATTTTTAGAGAATAATGGACATTAATTTCTTTTGTTAATTTTTATATGAAAATTAACTGTATTGTTTTCTCTACTACAACTCTGTTCAACAATAATTGATATTTTTTTTGTTTATCGGAAACTGACATAGTTTCCGATAAACAAAAAAATTGACTTGTTGCTCTACTTAAATAGTTTGTTTATTTTTCTAATTACCACCTAATGTCGGTGCGACTACACTACAGCCACCTGAGCCACCGCCACCAGGAACATTAGCATCTGTATCATCTGAATCATAAGTAGCGGAAGGATTCGTAGCATCTGGAAAGAATCCATCGCCATCTTCATCCGTACAACCACAAGTTGTTGGAGAAGCGACACAGTCACTAATAAAGAATGCCGAAGCCGCTTGTGCTGCTGTTGTATTCGGGCAACTATCGGTTGCGTCTGGGATACCATCACTATCGACATCAGCACCACCTGTACCTCCTGTTGAAGCACCTACTCCAACAATAGTATTTTGGTCTGTAGCTATTGCTCCATTGGTAGAGAGCATTCTCCCTTCTAAAGTTGCAGTGGCAGCCATTGAACCTGCTCCAACACTAACTGTTGTTCCTTTCATTATCGTTCCCGCAGCGAAAGATATTGCTCCAGCCGAAGTAAAAAACACATTGGAAGCCTGCGCTCCGTTGACTAATTGGACCTCAGAAGAAGGCCCCGTAGAGAATGCTCCACCTGGAAATTGGAATACAAAAAGCGCATTAGGATCTCCTTGTGCATCTAATATTAGTATTCCTGATATTGATCCAGCTCCTCCATTACCATATACTCCTGCAAAAAGTGTTTCACCTGCAAGACTTCCATACACTGGTATATGAACAGCTGCTGTCGCTGTCATGTTATTAATTTCATCATATAACGTTTGTACATCAATTGCACCTTGAGCAGTTCTAGCGTTTGCATTCTCTTGAGTTCCACTAACGTCAAGGTAGTTTGATATTGCACCAACATTTGTACCAATATCACCTGTGATTGGCGTAGATCCAGGTCCTCCAGTATTAGCTAAGGCTCCAACTCCAGTAAATAGTGTAAAATCCGTTAATGAGAGTAAGTCTGGTACTGCTTGCGCATAAGTTTTAGTCGGAGAAATTACGAAGAAAGCTATACTAATAATTAATAGCAATTGTATTGTTATCTTCGGTATGCATGTTTTATTTTGAAATGCTACTTCAATAAACCTTTTAAACATGTTCATCTTTTTCATTTGGATTTCTTTTTTAATTAATTTTTAATTTTTAATTGTTGATTGACATAGAGTGGCTGTCCTTATTTGATTCGATTTGAATCTAATAAATTTAACCATTAGTCTTTCTAATAGATTTTTTGATTGATATTAAGTAAGTGGAGAATTCTGTATCGTGCTTGTTAAAAAAATTTGTCGTAGTATCTACTTCACTACTTTGCTTTATCTTATTTATAATACAAAAATGAATTATAAGCACTTAACAATTCGGACATATGCATTAAACAAATGGACAATTTCAAATAAAAACACCTACTTGACTTAACGAAATAACCACAAACATCAACAAAACGGACATTCTACTAGATTCTATCCAACCTTACACCCTAATCCTCTTTTAATCTAGTATCTTTCGTTAGTTAACCACACTTCGCTCATGGTAAGGTTTTGATTTCGATAAACAAACAAGATATTGATAGCTCTTTGGGCTAAATGAAAAACTCTCTATATAATTTTTCAGAAGAACCAATACAATGAAAGAACTCTCACTAATACCTATCATTATGCTTTGGTGTATGATAGGCTTCGGACAGAATTATATTCCTAATGCTAAGACATTGGAAAAGGAAGATAGACTTAATCATTTTGAATTAGAAAGTGTATTTAAGGATAGTCGAGGTCTTATTTGGATAAGTACTCGGCACGGTCTGGATAGCTACGATGGTAATAAATTTACCTCTTGGACTAATGGCAAGGCTAACGATTTAGAGAAAGTATTAAATTTCCACGAAGATAAGGCTGGGTTTATTTGGCTATTGACTACGACTACTTGGAGCAGTCAACCTACAGGAATTTCGTTAATCGATGTGCATACGCATAAAATATTTTCATTTGAGGAAAAATTTGGCTACACAATAGATATTCCCTTTAATAAAATTCAAACAATCACTACTAATTTAAATAAAGATATTTTTATCTGTACCGATCGCCAAATTTATCATTACAGTTCTGATCATGGTTTTAATACCTTTCCACTTTTAGACAATTCTCCTTATAGTATCAATGATGTTGCTGAAAAGACGATTTCTATTAACGTAAATCATAAAATATTTACACTAGACTTTACAGGTCAAGTCTTGGATAGTATTGACTTAGCTCCTGTTGACCCTTACCTAGAAAGTATTCCTGTTTATATCAATGATGAATTAGTTTATTATAGCAAAGGGAAAGGCTTCTGTCTTAGAAAAGGCGATCACTTTGAACCGTTAGTTAGCAAAGGCTTTAAGGAGATAGCAAAATATAAGATTCCTATTAACATATTATTATCTACCTGTGCCTATAATAAAAAAGATAATACCTATTGGTTTGTTAGAAATCGTAATCAGTTATTGGTCATGCACCCAGATAAAGGGATTGTTTATGAATTAAATAATGAGATTTATGATATCGAACAGATTTATATTGATGACGATGGTATTGCATGGATAACTGCTAAAGGCGGTTTAGTCCAAATGATGATTGATGAAAATAAATTTAAACGATTCTTAAGTACTGATTTAGCAGCTACTGGCGAACTACGATTAACGGCTCAAAGCAATTCTACACTCAGCATTGCCACCTTTAATAATACCTTATATATTACTTCCGAAAATCATGATATTGACCAAATAGATGAAGGCGGCAAGCTGTTCAAACTATTCCCTAAACAACCTATTTACTCTGTATTAGAACTGACTAACAAGCAAATCTTATTTGGAACGGAACAGACATTGCATTTGTATGAAGACAAGCAATTCATGAAATCTATTCCGATTGGAGCTAGATCTATTTGGCAAAAGTACCAAAATAAAAATGATAAAATATGGCTAAGTTCAAACCCGTCCCTTACTTTTTTATCTAATATCAATGAGCAGGTCAAAACATTTAAAAACTATAAGGATTTTCCTGCCTTTAAAGGTGCAAAAGTTCATCAATTATTTCAAAAGAATAAGAATGAAGTATTATTAGCCACAACAAAAGGTGTCTTTATGTTCAATATTGATGAAAACAAAATAATCGGTCATTTTTCATCAAAAGGAGAAGGAAAATACTATATACCACATGATATTGTACATCATCTTTACAGAGACAAACAGGAAGAGAACGTTTATTGGTTGGCAACAACCGAAGGGCTCGTTAGATCGAATATAGAAACATTTGAACATCAAGTCTTTAATATACAATCAGGATTTCCTGATAATGTGATCTATGCAGTCTACGAAGATGATTTTAATCATTTGTGGATGAGTAGCAATTATGGAATTATTCGGATGAATAAAAATAATTTCCAAGTTCATTCTTATTTATTAAACGACGGAATTACACATCATGAGTTTAGTCAAGCGTCTCATCATCAAGGTAAAGATGGGATGATTTATTTTGGAGGTTTGAATGGCGTAACTGCTTTTCATCCGAAGGACTTTTCTAAACAACAGGTTTCAAAAAAACCTATTCCATTAGAAATCACTCAGTTTCAATTTTTTAGCAATCAAACAGAAGAACTTTCCGACAAAACGCTAGAATTACTTCAAGAGAAGAAAATCGTTATCAATCCTGCTGATGGTTTTTTTATACTAGATTTTGCTTTATTGGATTACAAGCATCGTAGTAAAGTATTATATGCTTACAAAATAGAAGGTCTTGATAAAACATGGAATTACACTTATCAAAACTCCATTCGTATCGCTCATTTGCCTTATGGAGATTATGTTTTAAAAATAAAAGGACAAACTCATCAAGGCAATTTTTCTGAAAAAGAAATAGAAATTCCTATTAAAGTCATTCGACCTTACTATTTGACGGTTTGGTTTATTTTGTTTTGTATTACTGTGCTAGCTGGTCTTTCTTATTTGGTTTATCAATGGCGTACATTACAATTAAAAGAGAAAAATCAAGAACTAGAAGAACTCGTCGAAGAACGGACTGCCCAATTAGAAGCCGATAAATTAGTGATTGAGAAGCAAACGAAGAAGTTGAAAAAACTGGACAGATTAAAATCCCGCTTTTTTGTTAATGTTTCACACGAATTGCGCACACCTTTGACGCTGATATTAAGCCCGACTCAAGTGCTACTAAAAAATATTGCGCAACTCTCTAATCATGAAATCAACAAACTACTTTCTTCGATTCAACAAAATGCGTTCAAGCTGCTGAACTTAACAGAACAGGTATTGCAATTGTCAAAATTAGAAGCTCAAAAGCTCACGTTGGAAAATGAAGAAGTATTATTTTATAATTATTTCAATCGCTTCTTTCGGTCATTTGAGCCTATTGCAAAAGCCAATGAATTGGATTACAGTATTGGTTTTCAAATAGATAAAACTTTATTAATACAATTAGACAGGAAAAAATTTGAACATGTTGTAGGTAACCTTATCTCTAATGCGTTGAAATACACGCCATCGAAAGGACAAGTTTCTGTCAATGCGACTACGATTGGCAATCAATTAAAAATTGAAGTCAAAGATAATGGCTTGGGTATTCACAAAGATGATTTACCTTATATTTTTGATAGATATTATCAAACTCAAAAAGAGGATAGATGGGTTCAAGGAACAGGTATTGGTTTGGCACTTGCGAAGGAATTAGCTGAACTTTTTAATGGCAAACTAAGCGTAACTAGCGAATACCAGAAAGGTAGTTCTTTTCTTTTCACAATGCCTTTTACCGTAATTACGTCTGCCAATTCTTCTAACTCCTTTGAAACTCCTGCAACCAATATTGCGGTTCTAACCAATATTTCTATTCTATCCAATACTTTACAGAAAGAAAAAATCGTCATTAATGAAAATGAGAATCTTCCTCAACTACTTGTTGTTGAAGATAACATTGAATTAAAAATATTTTTAGTTTTAATTCTTTCAAAACACTATCATATCACAACAGCGGATAACGGACAAGATGCCATTGCACAACTCCATATGATGGAGAAGTTACCAGCGTTAATCCTTTCAGATATTATGATGCCTAAAATGGATGGCTTTGAACTATTAGAAAAGGTTAAAAATCATCCGAAATGGAGTAGAATCCCGATTATTTTATTAACCGCGAAAACAGGTATTGAAGATAAATTAAAAGCACTGACTATCGGTATTGATGACTATATCACCAAACCATTTATAATAGAAGAACTATTTGCAAGAATTGAAAACTCTTTAAATAATGCGACTCATCGTCAGCAAGCAAATCTGGAAGACGAAGCGCAAGTAAATCCAATTAATGATAATAAAATAGCACTTCTACCTAAAGATTCGTTATTGATAAACAGCCTAAATGTAGTCTTAGAGCGTGAAATTAAAACCAATAATTTACGCATTGGCGATATTGCTCTGGAACTGATGATAGGCGAACGACAGTTACGAAGAAGAATAAAACTATCCACAGGTTTATCTCCTGTTAAGTACATCAGAGAATTTAAACTAAATAAATCTAGGTATTTATTAGAATCCGGTCAAGTCAATAATCTATCAGAAGTCACCTATGCCGTCGGTTTTGATACACCGCATTATTTTGCTGCAAAATATGAAGAGCGATTTGGTAAAAAGCCGCAATTCTATTTTCAACAGTCTAAGACTTCGACGGATTGATTAAACAAATGAAGCTATTTAAGAAGGATTTTTGTACTACTATACATTTTTTAGAGCAGAGGAGAGCGATTTTTTTATGTTTTACTTCATTAATTTTCAATGAAATAGCTATTTTAATTTCTATCTCTGCTCTCTAGTGGTAAGAAGCAATTCCTAGTTTGACTTTAAGTACCAAGACAAAATACTCAAGTATTTAAACTTGTTCTTTTTCTACTCTATTTTTTAATTAGGAACTCCTCGTTTTATTCCATTATTTCATTTAATTGCTTTGCAATTGTAAAGGTAAATATCGTTCCTTCGCCTACTGTAGAACTACATTCAATCACTCCCTCATGTTTTTCGATAGCACTTTTGACCAATCCTAAACCTATTCCGTTACTTTCGATAGCTGGATTAGTATTTAGTTTAAAAAACATATTAAATATTTTTTCATGGTATTCTTTTTCAATTCCTATACCATTGTCTTGAACAGAAAAATGCCAATATCTATCAGATTCGGTTGAAGAAATTATGATAATTGGTGGGATGTTCAGTTTGCTATATTTAATGGCATTAGAAATCAGGTTTTGAAAAACCCTCATCAGTTTCGTTTCGTCTGCGACGATTTCTAGTGGTAAGTTTTTAGTGATTATTTCTCCTTTCTTAATAGAAACACCTTCTTTAAATTCATCTAGAAGTAAGGTAATTGTCTCATGAAGATCAATTTTAGTCAATTTTAAAGGACTGTCTCCAACCTTTACAAAAGTAGATATATCATCTATGAGCTTAACCATTTTATGCGTAGAGCTAATGATAAAATTAAGGTATTCTTGTTCTTTTTTAGTCTGTTCTTTTTTAGATAACACTCGCTTGAGCAAATGAGAAAAACCATTAATACCTCTTATGGGTACTTTTAAGTCATGGGTCACAATATTTGCAAATTTTGATAAATGTTCATTCGACTCTTTCTGTTCTAATAACTCAGCCTTTTGTTCGGTCAGGTGTTCCTTCTGATTTTCTAGTAATTTTAACGTAGGCTTAAAAACTAATCGAACTCTTATAATGATCAAGATCATACTGATTAACATCAATATTATTTCAAGAATAACAATATTATTTAACCTTTTACGAGCGGCTAGTTCTAAGATCTTCACATTCTCGTTCATTTCAGTCAAGAATATTTTTTGATTATTATACAAATCCGTTAAATCCTTTGGAGTGATATCTTCTGTTGAGTTAATTATCTTTTCAGCAAAGGTAATTTGTCCAGACAATTCATTTAGACTTTTTAGCACTGTCTCATTCTCTATCGTTAAACGATTTTTTGATGCGCTTCCCAATAAAGAATAATGATTGCTCTTCCATTCTTGGAATATTGACCTTAGCTCACTTTCTGGCTCGTCTAGCCTATACATGCGAGAAGCTTCGACATAGACTCGCTGGGACAGGGTTCGCTGTTTGCCTCCTATATTAATAGTATGAGCATCGTTCCTTTTTTGATACAGAAGAACTTGAGTAAAAACCTGATTAATAAGGATAATGCCAATCGTTATCTCTAGTAAGATTTTATATTTCTGCTTTATTGTCTTCATTTTATGCTTTATTGCCTTCATTTTCCGTGTTACATCGGTTTTAGAACGTATTTACATTTATCTCATACTCAGTCGATCCTCCTGAGCAAGTTTAATCTTGTTTTTCGTTAAAATACCGATAGATATGCAACGATGCAAAGGCATCATCTATGTTTTTTACTCGGTTGATCCTTATGAGCTAAAGGCTGTCTCAAATAAGACCGGGTTTGCTCTCCATAAAGTAGTAGCAAAATTAATCAGACAACTTTAAACGCACTCTTAATGATTTTAGTAATGAATAGATGAGTTAGTCAAAGTATAACAAGTCACCTCTTCTATTACATTACTTTCATTCTATGTTGTAGACTTT
>CAZMEH010000559.1:0-3479 GCA_964564885.1 uncultured Saprospiraceae bacterium
AGAGTTAGCCTCATCTTTTTCCAGCTAAAAAGAAGCAAAAAGCCGTCGAATTACGCCTTCACTCATTCTTTTTTGCTGTTCGCTAAACTACGAGGCGTAATTAGGCGATTTTCGGTAAAACCGAAAAGCAGCAAAAAAGAATGGTTACGGCTACTTTCGACAGATTTCAAATACTTATACTAATTACAATAGCTATCTTTTAATCTTTTGCGTAACTAAGATTAGTTATAATGTGACTTCTAAAACAGGAACTAGTCATGGGTAAATCAAAAAATAATAGGAATATGGATTCAAATCAACAATATTATCAGACCGATTTAGCATTTGTACATAATCGTGATTTTAGCCAAATCGCCATTGATGCAGGAACTTTTTTAATAAAGGAATTAAAAAGTCAAGGCATTGAAAATGGTTTAATCGTAGACTTAGGTTGCGGAACTGGAGCTTTCCAAAAAACCGTTACGGAGCAAAATTTCGATGCTTTAGGTATTGATTATTCAGCTGCAAATATTGAATTGGCAAAAAATAATGCACCAAAAGCTAGTTTTCAAGTAGCTTCCTTTTTGGAAATTGACTTACCAAAGGCGCAAGCGTTTACGTCGATAGGAGAGGTTTTTAATTATCAATTTGATGAAAAAAATAATATTGAAACTTTAAAAAGACTATTTCAAAAAGTATATGAACAGCTTTTGCCTAACGGTATTTTTATGTTTGATGTGCTAGAACCAAGTTCAATTGATGAAACGTTGATCAATAAATCCATCATAGAAAGAGAGGATTACACGATTTTTTTAACAAAAGAAGGAAATGCAGCACAAAATATTTTAACCAGAGATATTGTTTTATTTAGGAAAGTAGGCGATTTGTATCGAAAGTCTCGTGAAGTTCATGAAGTCTATTTATTAGAACCTAAAGAAATTCAAAGAATATTGGAGGATATTGGTTTTACGGTGGAAATCATTGAAGGCTACGGTGATTTTAAATTTAGACATGGTTTGTTCGGAATATTAGCTAAGAAAGGTAATTTATAAATTATCTGTTTTCTAATATTTTATACCTTTGTACCTTCAAATTTTGAAATAATCATTTTTATTCTTTTATCAAACGGAAAAGAACCAAAATATTGAACAAGTTCATTTAATAAAAACCTATGTACGACGGATTAGTAACGCCTTTAATTAAGATAGTAGAAGATGCATCGGTAGCAATTTTAGAAATTTATCACCGTGCTGGAGACATTGAAATTGAAAAAAAAGGTGATGATTCGCCTTTGACTTTAGCTGACCAAAAAGCAAATGATATCATTGTTGCAGGTTTAGAAAAGTTAGATATTCAATATCCAATTATCTCCGAGGAAACTCAGCTAGTATCTTATGAAACTAGGAAAGTATATGAGCATTATTGGTTAGTAGATCCATTGGATGGAACAAAAGAATTCATCAAACGCAATGGAGAATTTACCGTTAATATTGCATTAATAAAAGACGATAAGCCTGTTTTTGGTATCATAAGTGTACCTGTTCAAAATAAAGTTTACTACGCCATTAAAGGTAAAGGTGCGTTTCTTGTTGAAAACGGAGTAACAACAAAATTGCAAGCGAACAGTTATAAAATGACTGACAAAGGTTTGCGTGTTGTCATTTCTCGTTCTCACTTGAATGATGCGACTAAAAACTACGTTGCTAAAATGGACGAACCTGAATTTGTACGAATGGGAAGTTCATTAAAATTCATGGTTGTCGCAGAAGGAAAAGCGGACGTTTATCCTCGATATGGTCTTTGTATGGAATGGGATACAGGCGCAGCACAGATTATTTTGGAAGAAGCTGGCGGTAGCGTTTTGCACGTTGATACGAGTAAACCGTTGGTCTATAATAAGGAGAATCTACTTAATCCATTTTTTATTGCAAATGGAAATGTAGAAGCGTAAATTGTGAAACAATTTTAATAATTAAAAATACATGAAAAAAATACTTCTTGCCTTTTCTATTATAGCTCTTATTACTTCTTCATTTACAATGAATGAAGGTGCTCCGTCAATGAAATTAGGTTTGTTGAAATATAATGGTGGAGGTGATTGGTATTCAAATCCAACCGCTTTACCGAATCTAAGTCGTTTTTGTAACAAGAATCTAAAAACTAATATAGATCCAGATTATGCAACGGTTGAAGTTGGTAGTGTGGATTTGTTTAATTATCCTTTTGTTCATTTGACGGGTCACGGAAATATTACTTTTTCTAGCACCGAAGCGGAAAACTTACGTAATTATTTGATAGCAGGTGGTTTTTTGCATGTTGATGATAATTTTGGAATAGATCCTTTTATTCGTGTGGCGATGAAGAAAGTTTTTCCAGAATTGGACTTTATCGAATTGCCTTTTCAACATGAAATCTATCATCAGAAATATGATTTCCCAAATGGATTACCAAAAATTCACGAACACAAAGGGCAGCCTGCTCAAGGTTTTGGCTTAATTTGGGAAGGTCGTTTAGTGTGTTTTTATACTTACGAATGTGATTTAGGCGATGGTTGGGAAGATCCATCTGTTCATAAAGATCCAGAAGAAGTTCGTCAAAAAGCATTGAGAATGGGTGCAAATTTGATTCAATATGCATTTGTTAGGTAATAATTAGATTTAGAAATTTAGGATTAGCAAGATGTCAGATGACTCAAAGTCGTCTGACATCTACACGTTAAATACCTCTAAAAACAATCAAACCTAAATGATTAAAGCGGATATTGTAATAATTGGCGGCGGATTAACAGGTTTGACTTTGAATTATTTATTACGAAAAGAGAATCTTAAAACTGTTGTCATAGAATCTCGTGATAGGTTGGGCGGTCGAATTTATACTTATAAGAAGGAAGGTTTTCCTGCTTTGGAAATGGGCGCAACATGGTTACAAACGCCGCATACTTCTTTGATTGCTTTATTAAAAGAACTCAATATTGGTATTTTTCCACAGGAAATGGGTGAAACTGCGATTTATGAGCCCGAGCCAAATAGTCAAGCTCAATTAGTTCAATTGCCACCAAATTACGGTTCAAGTTACAGGATAAGAGGCGGAACTTCCAACGTAATTGAAACGCTAGCGAAACACCTTCCTAACAATCATTTATACCTTAATGAAACCATCAAATCTATCAATGAATCGAATGATGAATTGATAGTAAAGAGTGATAAAAATACTTTTCAAGTAAAAATAGTTATCTCAACACTTCCACCTAATTTGCTCAAAACAACTATTAATATAGAACCAAACTTACCCACTCAACTTTCTGAGTTGATGGGAAAAACGCATACATGGATGGGTGAATCTATCAAGGTTGGTTTTAGCTATAAACATCCTTTTTGGCGAGAGAAAAATACAAGCGGAACGATTTTTAGCAGCATTGGCCCTATCACGGAGTTTTATGACCATGCTAATTATGAGAACAATTTATTTGCACTGAAAGGTTTTGTCAATGGCAATTATCA
>CAZMEH010000560.1:0-3101 GCA_964564885.1 uncultured Saprospiraceae bacterium
TCCATCGGCTTCATATTGTTCCGCATTCAAAACATAACCATGTCCATTATTTTTTGTAGCATTTTGATATTGACTTTCCGTCATTCTAAGTTCCAGTATTTTCAACATATAAATGATGAAAGCAGCAAAAGCTAAGAACATATAAAAGCGTTTCCGTTGGAATATTGAGCGCATATTTTTATTTTGCAAATTGTACGTACCGTTGGCTTTTGCCGACTGAGTTAAAACATCTTATTTACTCTATTTGTTCAAAAGTATTAACGGGCACCTTGTGTTTATATCCCGATTTCTCGGTGATTTGTTTACACTAATACTGGCGGCTAATGATTGTGCAAACAGGTAAAATACCCATTAATACTTTAATTTTCCAAAATGAATAAAATCACTAATCAATCTTTACATATTATTTCTTTCAATATTCCATTTCCTGCCAATTATGGCGGCGTGATTGATGTATTTTATAAAATCAAAGCACTACATCAATTAGATGTTCAGATTACTTTGCATTGTTTTGAGTATGGTCGAGCCGAAGCCAAAGAGCTAGAGAAATATTGCAAAACTATTTATTATTATAAACGGAAGACAAATCCAATTCAACAATTATCAACCTTACCTTATATAGTTAAGTCTCGCAATTCGATGGATTTATTACAAAATCTTCAAAAAGACTCCGCTCCTATCCTATTTGAAGGTTTGCATTGCTGTTATTTTTTAAATCATCCAAGTTTGGCAAATCGTCAAAAAATGGTGCGCATGCATAATATCGAATGGGAATATTACGAACATTTAGCATCATTGGAAAGCAACGTAATCAAGCGATTATTTTTTAAAATCGAAAGTTGGCGTTTGAAGCGTTTTCAGAATAATCTGACATTTGCTGATAAGATTATTTGCATTTCAAAGCAAGATAAAGCTAAAATAGTAAAAGAATACTCTAAAGTATCTTATATTCCAGCTTTTCACAATTGTGAATCTGTAAATATCAAAACTGGTCAAGGTGACTATGCTTTATTTCATGGAGATTTAAGCGTTAAAGACAATGAAGAAGGCGCACTATTTTTAATCAAAGAAGTATTTCAGCACATTAAAATACCTTTTGTTATTGCAGGCTTAAATCCTACTAATCGATTAATTGAAGCGGTGAAACCATATGCTCATATTCAATTAAAGGCAAATTTGCCTTACAAAACCTTGCAGCAACTTATTCAAGAAGCGCAGGTCAATATTTTAGTTTCTTTTCAAAATGCAGGAATGAAATTGAAATTTCTAAACGCTATATTCAATGGTCGTTTTTGCATTGTCAATGATTCTATGAAAACAAATACTTCGCTAGACGAACTTTGCTTTGTGCTCAATGAACCGATTGAAATGCAAAAAAAATTGCAGGAATTAATGTCAAACCGTTTTACAGAAGAAGAGAGAATGAAGCGAGTTGAAATGTTTGAACAAAATTTTTCTAATTCTGATAATGCAAAAAAAATTATAGCAGAAATATCTTAAACCATTTGTGTGTTTTTAAGTTTTAATGATAAATTCATTAAATCAACAAGGCGCAATACATGAAATCAATCTATACCATTATTCTTTTCTGCTTTCTTTTGTCTTCTATCTCTGCTCAGAACGTTCACATTTATGAAATTCAATCTAACGGCGCAAAGGGTAGGTTGCTTCGAATGGAGGAATTTCAAGACAAGCAATTAACCACAATTAGCCAATACGATGAAAATAAGACGCTTGAATTCGTAATCTCCAACCGTTATGATGATAAAAAGCAGCTAATCAAAGAGGTGAAAACATTAAAAAAGGAACACGAATATGATTTGATTACAGAATATTATTATAATAGTGAAGGACGTAAATCAGGTGTTTTAAGAGGGAATAACCTGACTGGTAAATGGTATTCTGAGCGTTATCTTTACAATGCTAACAATGACTTAGATACTATTTTTTATTACCAAAAAAATGGCGATTTGACAAGTATTTTAGTCCATCAATATGAATACGATGCTCAAAAAAGGGAGGTTAAACTTATTCGTAAAAATATGGATACTGAAATGGACGAAGAGATAAATAGAAGTATTTTTCAATATGAGTATAACGGGTCAAACTTCGATAAAAAAATAACAGAAAAAGACGAAAAGGGAATAATCGTTTATCAAGAATGGATAAATAATACATCTTCGGGGCAACCTCAATCTGTTTCATATAAAATGCAAGACTTTCCAACATTCAAGACAGTATATTCTTACAATAGCAGTAAAAAATTATCGAAAAAAGTAAAATATTCTGACGAAAAATTATCTACCACTACTTTTTATAAATACAATAGCAGCGGAAAAATTATTCAAGAAAAATCAAAAACAACAAACGGATATTATGGAGAAATTTATGTTTATTAAGACCGTTCTAATAATAATTTGGTGCAGCATGTCTGCTTTTGTTGTGGCTCAAGACACAATCACTTTTTTCCCTTGGATAAATGCTAATGGCCAACTCTGCCAAATTAATTCCGCAGGAACGATTCAATACGACAGCACTTTAACACAGATACAATACCCTTCCTATTCTATTGATAATCAATTAGAAGCATACGAAAATAAAGGTTTACACGGTTTCAAAGACAAAAATGGAGCAATCGTAATTGAGGCAGGTTATGAGCAAGTTGGGAATTTTCAAGAAGATTTTGCTTGGGTAAAACTTGACCACAAACGTTTTTATTATATTGATAAAATAGGAAAACCATTGATTAATTTTACGTTCGATAGATGTTTTGATTTTCAAAATGGCGTTGCTCGTGTTTTTGACAAAAGTAAAAGCGTTCGTCATAATGGCTTTGGATATATTGATACAAAAGGAGAAACTATTATACCGTTACAATACAAAAACGGTTTTGATTTTGTCAAGGGACACGCTCTGATTAAGGAGCAAAACGGGCAATGGTGGCTCATCAATTTGAAAGGTGAAAAAGTACAAGGTTCTTGTCAAGGTTTAAGCTTCAGAAAAGATACATTCTCAGTGGAAAAGTAATAAGTCACTAGTGCGACTAGTGCTAGGATAAACTTTCATACTACTGTACATTTTTTTAGAACAGAGAAGAGAGA
>CAZMEH010000561.1:0-2828 GCA_964564885.1 uncultured Saprospiraceae bacterium
CAGAGTTCGTTAATTCTTACTTTTTGACCACGGGTTCACACCGAGCACTCGGGATGGCTACTCATATTCAACCCTTTCAAGGTTGTAAAAGCTAAAAAATAATAATTGTCCATCTATATAGGTACGATAAGTTTCCAAAATATCTTAGGCCTGATTGGTGAATTACTTGAAACAATTTCACTTTACTTATAACAATTAAAAAACGCTAAGTTAGCGACATTCGACTTAAAGTCGTCTGACAGCTAGGTTTTAATCCAAAATCATTCCGTCCGACCTCTTTAGCTCCTGGCAATGGATAAAGCCAAATTAGGAATTATTATTTCCCTAGAAACCAACACGGATTAACTGTCAATCACTTTAGATTTGAAGCACTAGTCTTCATTTACCTATGGTGAGAACTCACTATTCAATGGTTGTTTTTTACATTCTAAAATTCAAACCAACATTAAGAAAATGCGGTCCTCCAAACCCTGTTTCTGCACTTAAACCGATATTTTCCGTTACAAAATACCTCACACCAATACCTATAATCTGAACGCCAACATTTGGTATATTCAACAAATCTCTATCAAATATTGGATTAGTACTTGTTGAGCTAATATTTATAGACTTATAATTTATTCTAATGCCAGAATATAAATCAATTCGTTCTCCTACATTATAATGTGCTAATGCTCTAATTCCAATGACTAATCGACTCACATCCACGCCAAAGCTTTCTGTAATTACTGTATCAAGAACAGGAATGGTAAAGCTATAATCCACGATTTGACCACTAGCCTCCTGAAAAGAAATTCCTCCGCCAATCGACAACCATTCATAAACATTATAATCAAAAGTCGCTTGAAGGGCTGGCGTTGCGCTTATATTTCCTTCTGCATTTAATAATTTAGCCGCTGTGTTTATGGTTCCTCCAAGTAATGAAAAACCAGTTCCTACATAAATATTAGACTTATGATCTTGGCTTTGAGCAAATGAAGATAAACTCATTGAAAAAATGAGTGCGATAGCAAATGATAACTTTAGTACGTCTTTCATATTTTCTGTGTTGTGATAATTTAGGAATATAGTTCTTTGAAAAAAAATTACATTTTAATAATTATTTCTGTCAGACCAAAACGAAGTTTATTGATAAAAATGTATGTTTGTCATGAAAATTTAAATCATTAAAAATTTATGATGAAAAATACATTTTTACTTTCAACAATATTACTAATCGTTGCTTTTTCTGGCTGCAATAATAATAAAAATAGCGAAGAATCATTGGCATCGTCTAGTATTCAATTAGCCTCAACACCATTTCTACACGGTGTTGCATCTGGCGACCCTTTAGGTAAGGCCGTTATTATCTGGACACGGGTTTCTGTTGATACTCAAAGTACCGCTACCGTTAAATGGTCAATCGCTAAAGACAAGGAGTTCAAAGAAATCCTTCAATCTGATTATCTGACTACTGATGCGTCAAAAGATTTTACCGTAAAAGTAGATGTTCAAAAACTAAAGAGCAATACTTATTATTATTATAAATTCGAATTGGGCGATTACTCCTCTCTTATTGGCAGAACCAAAACGACACCATTAGGCGACAAAGAAGCGACTAAAGTTCGATTAGCCGTCGTTAGTTGTAGCAACTTTGAAGCAGGTTATTTTAATTCTTATGCGAAGTTAGCAGAGAAACCAAACATTGATGCGGTGCTTCATTTAGGTGATTATATTTATGAATATGGGCCAGGCACTTATGGCGATACAACTATTTCAAGAAAACATTTACCCGCCAAGGAAATCATCACACTTGATGATTATCGAACTCGCTATGCGCAATACAGAACGGATCAGATGTTGCAAAGAGCGCATCAGGTTCATCCATTTATTACCATTTGGGACGATCATGAAATTATGAATAATGCCTATATGGAAGGCGGTCAAAACCATAATGAAGGTGAAGGCGATTTTTCAGATCGCAAATCTGTTGCGAAGCAAGTTTATTACGAATGGATGCCAATTAGAGACAGCAAAACGCTTTATCGAAAATTTACATTTGGAGATATTACCAGCTTATTAATGCTGGATGAACGCTTAGCAGGACGCACCGAGCCTGTTAAAAATGCAGATAGTCCAAATTACGGAGACCAAGAAAGAACCATGTTGGGACAAAAACAGTTTGACTGGATGATTAAAAATCTAAAAGAAAGCGAGCAAACATGGAAGGTTCTTGGCAATCAAGTGATTTTCTCGGATGTCAATATTGCACCAATTTATGGCGCAGAATTTCCTAAGAACATGGATGCATGGGATGGTTATCCTGCGGAAAAACGCAAAATTATTGATGCGATTAAAGAAAATAATATAAAGGATATTGTTTTTGTAAGTGGCGACACACATTGTTCTTGGGCATTTGAAGTACCTGTTAGTCCAGGGAATTACAATCCTAGAACGTCAGAAGGTGTTGTTGCAGTTGAGTTTGGTACGCCAGGATTGACTTCTGCAAACTTAGATGAATACCGAACAATGGAAGATGTAAAAGCGGCGGAACAAAAAATGCACGTTGCCAATAAACATTTAAAATACATTGATACGCACAGTCAGGGCTATTTTATATTAGAAATGGGTTCTAGTCAAAGTCAAGTAGACTATTATTATATGGATAGAATAAATACAGAGTCAGAAAACGAAATAAAAGGACAGTCTATTATTCTTAGAAAAGGTAGAAGTCAACTCGTGATGGGTAAATAACGGTTGACGGAAAATTTTTATATTAAATGCCATTATCGAGTCTTTAAGATTCGATAATGGCATTTTTCGTAAGAAATTACACAAACTAAAGCAAA
>CAZMEH010000562.1:0-4022 GCA_964564885.1 uncultured Saprospiraceae bacterium
GTGCGGCAACATTAATTAAACCATGAACTTTGTGAATAGAAGGCGATATACCATAAATCTGACCACCAACACTTTGACCCGAAAGGAATAATTTATTATAATCATAATTTTCACTAACGTAATCAATCATTGTCGTCAAATCATATTTGCCCCAGTTTTTCATGCTCGTTTTATAGCCACGAAGACTTTTTGGTGCAGATTGACCAATGCCGCTATAATCATAAGTAAAAATCCGAAAACCATTTTCATTCAAGTGTTTTGCAAAATGCTTGAAATAGGTTTGCTTCGCACCAGTTGCAGAACTCATAATCAGCGTTCGACCATTATAATTTGTCGGTTCGTAAAGATTAGCGACGATTTTATTTCCGGCGCTATTGAGTTCTATGATTTTCATAATTTATTTTGAAATAGGTGTCAAAACACTCATCTGATGACTTTGAGTCACCAGATGAGTAAGCTACTATTTGTCGTTAATTATCAATTGTTCTCACCTAAATCCCTCAATGCTTTCGCTGCCCTTGACAAATCAGGATTAATATTTAATGCTTGCTTATAATCATTAATAGCCGATACTTTATCGCCTAGCATTTGAGCACTCAATCCACGATAATAATAACCCAAACTATGTGTCGGTTCTATTTCAACAACCATATTAAAATGCTTATTTGCTTGTGCAATAGAATCGCTATCCATATAAATCAAACCAATATTAAAATAGGGTTCGGCATAATCTCGATTGTGTTTAGCTACTTTTCTGTACCACTTAATAGCATCTTTGTCTTGCAATCTTCTATTATGAAAATCACCTCTAGCAAACAACGTCATCATATTGGTAGAGTCAACTCGTAACGCATTATCAAAATATTGTAAAGATAAAACATCTTGACCTAAGGTATCACACATAATAGCTAAGTCTTGGTAAGCCAAGAGGTTATCAGCATTCAATTCAGTCGCCACCTTAAGGTTGGCGAGTGCTTTTTCGCTCTGTCCCAGATAACGATAATTTGTACCTAGCATATAATACACCATATCATTAGCCATGTTTGCACTAACCACCCTATTTAGAGTTTGAAGAGATTGTTCATACTGTTTCAAATAGTTCTGTTTCTTAGCCAAATCTATCTGAACATCTAAACTATCTGGAAATAGAGCAGATGCTTTCTGAATAGTGGTGAGCGCATCAAGTGATTTATTATATTGGAAATAAACATCTGATAACATTTGATGGTATCTAGCCTGTGAATTATCTAAACTAATGGCTCTTTGTATGATCTGAATCGCCTCATCGTAGCCTTCGTATGCATAATAAGCCTGCGCCAATCGAATATAAGCCGCTGGGTCTTCAGGGTTTTCTTCCACTTTTTTCTGCATCGCCATAATTTCAGGAATGCTAGAACCTTCAAGATCTGGTTTGTCTGCTGAATTATTACCGCAAGCAAAAAGCGTTAATGTGCAGACAATAAAAAGTATTCTTTTCATATATCTTATATTTCTGTATTTTTGAATATTTAAATAGTTAATTGTCCGTACCGTCGACTTTAGTCGACTAGGTAAAATTGAAGCATCAGATTAAATAGAGTACCTTAGTCCGCTAAAGTAATTTTTAATATGGTGTTCAAAAACTAAAAAAAATCTATGAATAAATATATTTATCTCTTCTTAGTTCTGACGTTTTACTCAGGTTCTTGTATCGAAACCAGCAGAACAACTAAGCCAAATAAAGACAATGATAACAATAACTTTAAACATACCAACGAACTAATTAATGAAAGTAGCCCATATTTACTTCAACACGCTCACAATCCTGTGAACTGGTATCCTTGGGGCGAAAAAGCATTGAAAAAAGCGAAGGCTGAAAATAAGATGCTCATTATTAGTGTCGGTTATTCTGCTTGTCATTGGTGTCATGTGATGGAAAAAGAGTCGTTTGAGGATTCTTTGGTGGCAAAAGTAATGAATGAAAATTTCATTTCTATAAAAGTGGATAGAGAAGAACGTCCTGATATTGACGATATCTATATGACTTCGTGTCATTTGTCTTCTGGCGGCAATTGCGGTTGGCCTTTGAATGCGATGGCGTTGCCAAATGGTGAACCTTTTTGGGCGGGCACTTACTTTCCAAAAGACAAATGGTTGAAAGTGATGCAATATTTCATTGATTTGAGAAAGAAGGATCCGAAGGAAATCGAAGACTTTGCGAAGAACATTACAGAGGGCATCAAAAATGCTGAAACAGTTCAAACCACGAAAGGAGAAGTTATTTTTGATAGCGAAAAGTTGAAGCCTATTTTTAAGTATTTTGATAGTGCAATTGATTATAAAAAAGGTGGTCGTCATGGAGATATTAAATTTCCAATGCCTAGTAATTGGATGTATTTATTAGAATATTATAACTTTTCAAAAGATAAAAAAGCTTTAGAAGGCGTAACTGCAACGCTTGAGAAAATGGCTTATGGCGGAATTTACGACCATGTTGGTGGTGGTTTTGCGAGATATTCGACCGATGCCGATTGGAAAGTACCGCATTTTGAAAAGATGCTTTACGATAATGGGCAACTCGTTAGTTTGTATTCCAAAGCTTTTCAATTGACCAGAAAACCATTGTACAAAAGTGTGGTTTATGAAACATTGGATTTTATAGAACGAGAATTGACGGACGAGAATGGCGGTTTTTATTCTTCATTGAATGCAGATAGCGAAGGTGAGGAGGGCAAATATTATGTTTGGACTTACGATGAATTGGCAGCAGCTATCAATGATGATGCGCAAACGGCGTTGTTTTCTTATTTCTATGATATTACAAAAAGCGGTAATTGGGAAGACGGAAAAAACATTGCACATATTAATAGGACTTACGGCGCTGTCGCTAAAAAATACAATACAACGACCCAACGAGTGAAATCTGAAATCACATTGGCTAAAGCAAAATTACTAGTCGAAAGACAAAATAGAATTGCTCCAAGTTTGGATGATAAGGTTTTGACGGCTTGGAATGCGATTATGCTGAAAGGTTATGTTGATGCGTATAGAGTATTTGGAGAGCAGCGTTTTTTGGATGCGGCCATCAAGAATGCTAACTTCCTAATGACTAATGCAACAAAAAACGGTCACCGCTTAAACCGTAATTATAAAAGTGGAAAATCGGTTATTAATGCATTCTTAGATGATTATGGTTTGGTGTCAGATGCGTTCACCGCATTGTATCAAGCGACTTTTGAAGAAAAATGGCTGATTGAAGCGAAGGCTTACACTGATTATGCTTTAAAGCATTTTTATGACGAAAAAAGTGGTATTTTCAATTACACATCAGACATTGACCCACCTTTGATTGCTCGCAAGAAAGAAATTAGCGATAATGTAATTCCATCGTCTAATTCGATTATGGCGAAGAATTTATACGTTTTGGGTTCTTACTTCTTTGAAGACCAATATTTGAAAAAATCGGATTTGATGATGAAAAATGTATCTGGTCAAGTCTTAGATAGTCAGCAACCGTATTTCTTTTCCAATTGGTTGAGTTTATACTTAATGCTTTCTAAGCCGCCTTACGAAGTGGCAATAGTTGGTAAAGACAGCGAACGATTGCGCCAAGAAATTGAAGGCTATTATTTGCCAAATGTAATTCTACTTGGTGGTGCAGAAGAAGGCGAACTGATTTTATTAGAAGGAAAGCTAGTCAAAGGTGAAACGATTATCTACGTTTGTCAAGATAAGATTTGTAAATCGCCTGTTGATACGGTGAAGGAAGCGTTGAAATCGATTAAGTAAACATTTTGGGGCTTTTTATTCCCTGAAGGGAAAATGTTTACTTTATCTATTTCAATTTTCTCTTTAGGTTAGAATTTTTTGTTTTAAAAGGTTGATTAGTGATTACATTCTTGATTTCAAGACTTATATTTAACAAGTCAGTTTGTCTCCATTTCAATTTCCCCTTTAGGGAAATAGGGCAAAAAATTGAAATAGAGACAAACGGTACAAGTTAGATTTAGAAAATAGCCATCTCGATATATCGGGATGGCTAT
>CAZMEH010000563.1:0-4691 GCA_964564885.1 uncultured Saprospiraceae bacterium
ATTCAGTAAGGAAATTATTTTTAAGTAAATAATTTCGGTTCTTTGAAAATTATTGTGGAAGTTTCAAGAAACGGCAAACGGCAAACGGCGCACAGCTTGCCACGATTTCTCGTGGGCAAGGCGTTTTACTATTAATTTTCTTTGAAAATTACTTTTCCACAATAATTTTCAAAGAACCATAATTCCCTATTAATCAATAAACATAATAAATCATGAAACAGGTACTTCTAAAAAACATCTTATTCCTACTATTATTTTTCACCATCTCTAACAGCAACGCAAGCCACCTTATTGGAGGTGAAATCAATTATGAATGCCTTGGAAACAATCAATATGAAGTCACTCTGACATTATATAGAGATTGTTCATCACTTAATCAAAATGGGCAAACGACGCCATTTGATCAAGGTGCTAGCTTTAGCTTTTTTAAAGGTGATGGAACGATTTATAATTCGAGCATGCTTGTTTCCTATGATCAAACCCTTTATCCTCAGACATTATCAAGTACATTACCAAATGGCTGTTTAGTTCCTGTGACGCCGCTTTGTGTTGATAAAGCTACTTATGTAAAGACCTTAACTTTGCCTTACGATCCGTTGGGTTATTATGTCACTTACCAAAGATGTTGTCGTTCTAATAGTTTGATCAACATTGCTAATTCTGGTCAATCGGGTATGACTTTGACTACTTTTATCAGTAGTGAAGCTCAAACTAACTGTAACGATAGTCCTGATTTTAACACAGATCCGCTTGTATTGAGTTGTGTGAATAGCAGTATGATAATTGATGCAAGTGCGACTGATGCCAATGGAGATTCTTTAGTTTATACCTTTTGTGCACCTTTCAATGGAGCTTCTCCGACAATTCCACAACCTAATGTAGCTTCCGCACCGCCTTATGCTAATATTGGCTATGCAGGTGTTTTTACAGCAACTCAGCCAATTGCTGGTACTATTTCAATTGATGCGCAAACAGGAATGATAGCAAGTGTTCCAAGTGCAATTGGGTTTTATACGATTGGTGTTTGTGTTGATGAATATAATAATGGCATTTGGATAGGTAGCAATAAAAGAGATTTTACTATTGGAATAGTTGATTGTAATTCTTACATAGCTGGCGGAATTATAGCAGATAGTGTTGATCAAGTCGGTAATTTTGTGATTAATTCTTGTCTTCCTACCATTGATTTTATTGTTCCAAACACAATATTGCAAGTGATAGATTCGCTGGAATGGAAATTTGTTTTGGGTTCTGGGAATATCATGACTTCTACGGATATTAGTCCGCAGGTTACCTTTCCAGGCTTAGGAAGTTATACTGGTCAATTAATTGTTTCAGCTGACACGTTGAACTGTAGAGATACGATTAAAATTTTAGTCAATATTATAATAGATACCAGTTTGCAAGTCGACTTTACACATCAATATGACTCGACGATGATTGATCCAATCGACTTTCAAGGAACAGGCATGGGTAATGATAGTATTATTGCTTGGAGTTGGAATTTCGGAGATGATAGTACTTCTATGCTTCAAAATCCAACTCATAAGTATCAAGATTCAGGCGTTTACTTAGTTGCGCTTGCTATTACAACCCTTAAAGGCTGTACAAAACAGGTTTCTAAATCGGTTGAATGGTATCCAATTCCTATTTTGTTATCTGCTAATCAGTCCAATTTGTTGGAGAAGGTAAGTCTATTTCCAAATCCTGCAAACGATATTATTAATATAGAAATAGAGAATCCAAGTTACAATAATGGCTATAATATCGTCATTTACAATTCAATAGGGCAAGCACTAATAGTAAAAAACGATGTTTATCTGAATCAAAGTAATAGCATAATGATTAATACTAAACAGCTAATTGCTGGTCATTACTTTGTGAAAGTAGCGCATAAAGAGTATTTTAAAATGCTAAAATTAGTCATTCAGGATTAGTAAAAACAATACTTTTTTATTACATTTAATTAAATCAAAGCATACACTTCTACTTTGGAGTGTATGTTTTTTTATGAAATTTTCAAACAAAAAAATATTTTGAAAAGAATAGGATTAATAAGTGATACACATAGCCATGTTGATGAAAATATTTTCAAATATCTAGAAGAGTGTGATGAAATATGGCACGCAGGAGATATTGGAAATATTGAGTTAGCAGACCGACTAGAAGCGTTCAAACCGATGAAAGCTGTTTATGGAAATATTGACGGGCACGAATTACGAGCACGTTATCCGCTGGATTTAAGGTTTAAATGTGAAGAAGTTGATGTTTGGATAACGCATATTGGCGGTTATCCCAATAGATATAATAAGCGGATTAGAGATGCGATTAGAGCAAATCCACCGAAGCTATTTATAACTGGTCATTCTCACATATTGAAAGTAGTGCCAGATTCAAAACTGAAATTATTGCATATCAATCCAGGTGCAGCAGGTAATCACGGGTTTCATAAAATGAAAACCATTGTAAGATTCACAATAGACGGAAAAGATATAAAAGATATGGAAGTTGTAGAGCTTGGAAAAAGAGGAGAAATGGATTAATGTGGAATGTGGAATTATAGCATAGTTTAAGATAAATACTATCACAATAACCTTAGCTTAAAGCATTTTCACCGCGTTTTATATATTTGCCTGTTGCGCCTTAAATACTGTCAACTATTATAAACAATTAAACATAACATCGCTTTGACTGCTGGAATTTGGCATCGTGTGTATATCTGCGTCCGACATAGCATGACCATTTTCAAAAATGGAATTCATTTGGTCATTATTTGAAACGTTTAGCATAAAATACAGTTCTTCTTCTGCGGTAGCTAAATTATACCAAGAAAGCTCAACTTTACTAACTTTAGTTGCCATTAAAAGATAAATACGTTTCCCAATAGATTGTATGCCAGATTTATTATTTAATCCAGTATAATTATATTCTTTTATGATCGTATAATTCTGTTCTTTTATGAATGACGGCACGGCAAGATATTCACTCTTTGGGTTAGAAGATTCAACTTCTACACCAAACAACTCGTGAAGCTCGACTTGTATTTGCTTCCCAGCATCTTTTTTAGTAACTATTCTCACCTAAAATATTTTTCGATTAAATAAATGAAACCATACACTATACATGTCTTTTTTTTGATTAGGGTGACACATTTTAAATAGTATTTTTATTTCCTTTAAGCCTTTGGTAAGATAAGATACGTTAAGGATATTTAAATATAAATAGCGACAAATTACTTGATATAATTTGTCGCTATCAAAAAAATTAATTAATTATTTACTAAAGTTGGTCACAAATCAAATAGAGCGGCGGTAATTCTATTACATTACTCACATTTCCTGCTCTATCTTCAAGATACATCGTATAAACAGTCGGTTCCATTGGCGCATTTTCTTCTGATACGCAAGTAATTTTTGTATTCACGCAACATAATGAACCTGGATCAATTAGAATATCAACCTTACCCGAAATTCCATTTCCAATACCTTGTTGAGGTATTACAGGTATTTTGAACGTTTGAACCCTTGCAGGTGAAGTAAATCTAGTATCAGTTAAGAAAAGATTTACTTCATTGTTTGAGCCAATATCACCATCTCCATCTTCAAAGCTAATTGTAATGACATTGCTATCAACTCCTTGTATAACAGTATCTCGTAGCATAGAAACAAACTCAATTCGTGGTTCATCTGGATATTCTGGAGGCGTCAAACAGGAGCTCCAAATTATTCCGATGAACAATAATAAACTTAAACCTTTTAATATATCGAATACATTATTCATATTTGGCATATTCTATTTTTTTGTTGTTAATGTTAGATTGTGTGAACGTGAAATTGTGCAAATCTTTTTAATAGAAATCTTAAATAAAGAATTTGATTCTCAAAATTGAAGGCAAACGCATAAATTTAAATACTTTCACATTTATACATTTTCACATTCTCTTCTATTTGTTAAACGATTAAAATTGAAAATTGTGCAAACAATTGATAAAAGACTTGAACTACAAGATGAAATTTGTCGTGTTACGCCTAATTCTTTTGACGAATTAGCCATTAAGGTTTTTCGATATCAGGTAGAACACAATCCAATTTATCAGCAATATATAAAAATATTAAAGATTGATATTGAAAAAGTAGATGCGATTGAAAAAATTCCTTTTTTACCGATTCAATTATTCAAATCGCAAACTATTCAAACAGGACATTGGCAACCTGAAACTATTTTTACAAGTAGCGGAACAACAGGTCAACAAACCAGTCAACACTATGTTCAATCGACTGATTGGTACGATAAAATAACAAAAATTGGTTTTGAGCATTTTTATAAAAATGTTGAAAATTATTGTATTCTAGCTTTATTACCTTCCTATTTGGAACGAAAAGGTTCTTCTTTGGTTCATATGGCAGATTATTTTATCAAGCTTTCCAAACATAAGGAAAGTGATTTTTTCTTGTATGATTTTGAACGACTTCAACAGACGTTGCAACAACTCATCGAACAAAAAACGCCAACTTTGCTACTAGGCGTTAGTTTTGCTTTACTAGATTTTGCGGAACAATTTCCAACGAGTTTAGAAAACGTGATTGTCATGGAAACGGGCGGCATGAAAGGGCGACGCAAGGAAATTACTAGAACAGAATTGCATCAGGTTTTGAAAAATGCCTTTGATGTTAAAAATATTCATTCAGAAT
>CAZMEH010000564.1:0-4671 GCA_964564885.1 uncultured Saprospiraceae bacterium
ATAAACAATCCTCTTTTTTGAAATTGAGCCTGTTATTAATCAATATGGAAAGAAAACAATCTATCGTTGGTCAACAAAAAATGTGAAACCGATTGTAGCCGAAAGTTATACAGCGAGACTTGGAACAATATTTCCCAAAGTAAAAATAGCTCCTACTAAGTTTTCTATAGCAGACTATTCTGGCGATATGAGTTCTTGGAATAGTTTTGGAAAATTCATTTACGAACTGAATAAAGGTCGTGACGTTGTTCCTCAGCAAATTGCCATGGAAGTCAAAAAACTAACTAGAAATGCTACAACTGACGAAGAAAAAGTTGCGATTGTTTATGATTACTTGCAAGAAAACACCCGATATATTAGCATTCAATTAGGTATTGGAGGTTGGCAAACTTTTACTTCTAAGTATGTGGCTGAAAAAAAATATGGCGATTGCAAGGCATTGACTTATTATATGAAAGGTATGCTTCGAGAAGTTGGCATCAACTCCTACCCTGCTTTGGTTTCTGCTGGTAGTAATTTTAAAAAAATAGATGAAGACTTTACGGAATCTTCTTTTAATCATATTATTCTGTGTGTTCCGCAGGAAGATAAAGAAGATATCTGGCTAGAATGCACGAGTAGTTACAATCCGTCAAACTATCTCGGTGATTTTACAGAAAATAGAAAGGTTTTGATGTTAACGCCTGAAGGTGGGAAACTCATTTCCACGCCAAATAGAAACCATGAGGATCATCGTAGAATTACTAATGCAAATGTAATTATTGCTAATAATGGCGCAGCAAAAGCGGTTATTCAATCTCAATACTACGAAAGAGAACAAGCTGATATTCGATATTATCATCATGAAGGCACTCAACTGGATAGAGAACAGTTCTTGAAAAAACAATTGGATATTTCCTCTTTTGAGATTGAAAAAATAGATTTAAAAGTCTATGAAAATGAAGCTAGGGCAGATTGGAATACTAATATTATACTTCCAAAGTATTATAAAAAATCGGGTAAACGTCTGTTTTTATATGCTAATTTACTGAATCGTATTTCTACTATTCCTTCGGAAAATAATAATGATTTACCTGTTGAACGTGTATTTGGTTACACTCATTTAGATACGATTCATTACGAAATTCCTGCTGGTTATACGCTTGAAAATATTGCACACAAAGATTTTTTATTAGAAACAGAATTTGGCAAGTATGAAATAAAAGTGATTGTAGATAAAAGTAAAATTACTTATATCCGTCGATTAGAAATGTATCAATATTCTTTGCCAAAGGAAAAACACAGCGAATTGAGGAATTTTTATTCTACCATTGTAAAAATAGATAAAATGAAAATGGTGCTTGTGATTAGTGCGTAGAAGCAAATTACATCAAGGACATTTTATAAAAGTGTAAAACAAGTTCTTTGTTAAAACTGTTATAATTGTAGAGAGAGTTTTTGAAAATAATTGACCTTGTAATATGACTTCATATTGCAGCGTCTGTATTTATTTTTTTACACTCAAAATTATAAGCTACTATGCTAAAGAAATTATCAGGATTGTTTTTCGCTCTTTTTTTAATGAGTTCTCTTCACGCACAAGTCATCGTTGACGAGATTAATATCAATGAATTAGAAGATGTTAAATATTGTGAATTAGTCGGTACAGAACGATTATTGAACAATAAGATAATTGTTCAGATTGACCACGGGCAGCCACGTAAATTCTTTCGTCAGCAAACAATTTCCAATAAAAATGGTAACCGAAAGAATTTCAATAGTATGATTGATGCGTTGAATTTCATGGAGAAAAACGGTTGGTCTTATATTAATTCCTACACCGTAACTTCGGATGGAACAAGTATTTATCACTGGTTATTGAAACGAAACGAAGAGTAATACTTTTCAAATAAAAAAACAGCCATTTAAAACCTAAAGCGTTTTAAATGGCTATTTTTTTATCTTAATCTATCAAGGTTTATCTAAAGTCTTCAAAGTTACCCGCTCGTTTTTGCATTCCAGAAAAAACCGATTCCATTTGGTTTTTCTTACCCACGATTTCGGTTTGTGAATTAGATTCCAACATAAAACCATCAGCGACATTCAAATAAGGTGCTTCGTTAAACATCTGTTTAGATTTCACAATCGCACTTGGACTTTTAGAAGCGATTTCTGTCGCCAACTTCATCGCATCTTCCAATGGATTTTCAGAAATATGCGTCGCAAAACCATACTTCACTGCATCTTCACCAGAAAACACTCTGTGCGTATAAGTCAACTCACGAATAATATCATCTCTTACATTATGTCGCCAAAGCTGCGTGCCTGCCATATCTGGAATAATGCCCCATTTGACTTCCATGATACTCAGCTTCGTTGATGCTGTAATATATTTGATATCTGTACCAGACAAAATTTGCAAACCGCCACCAAATGCTACGCCGTGAATTGCTGCAATCACAGGAACAGGTAATGCTCTCCAAACCCAAGCCGCTTGTTGCCACATATTTGCAATCCCATGCGTTCTTTCCAACAACGGCTTACTTCCAATACCTTGTGGACTAAAACTAGACAAATCTAATCCTGCGCAAAATGCTTTTCCTGCGCCAGTTAAAACAACAGCTCTTACAGAAGCATTTTTTGCTAAAGTTTCACCCGCTTCAATAACGGCATCAAACATCGCTTTGTCCAATGCGTTCATCTTATCTGGTCTGTTCAAAGTCACCACCGCAACGTGGTTTTCAATTTTAATTTCTACTCTTTTCATTATGGTTGATATATGTACAGGCTGCTTTAGCCGCCTTATTATGTGTTATGTTATTGTGTGTGTGAATGAGAATAAGGCAATTAAAACAGCCTATACCTTTTTAATTGAAGTCAATTTCTGTGTCGTCACCAATATTTAAGCTTTGGCAAAGTCCTTTGATGGAAGTGTCATTTCCTATCACGGAGGATTTTAAAACTACGCCATTGATGTATGCATAACTACCAATAATGGAATCTTTAACTACAGAATAGTCAATCTCCGCACCATCACCAATACTAACATTTGGTCCGATGATAGAGTTCGTAATCTTACAGTCATTTCCAATATAGACAGGCGGAATAATCACCGAATTTTCTAATGGAGAACGAGTAGTTTCTACTATATCCATTTTTTTCAGCAACATCGCATTGGTTTCTAATAACACTTCTTTCTTGCCGCAATCAAACCAATTGTTAACTTCTATTCCTTTAAAAATAATTCCTTTCTCAATCATTATCATAATGGCTTGCGTCAATTGATATTCGCCTTGATTACGAATATCATTTTGTACCATATTCTCTAATGCTTGAATGAGTTCGTCCACTTCTTTGATTTTATATAAACCAACTAGTGCTTTATTGGAAAGTGGGATTTGTGGTTTTTCTTCTACGCTTCTTACTAGATTATCTTCTTGGATTTCTGCTACACCAAACTCTCTCGGGTCGTCCACTTTCTTAATGGCTAAACAGGAATGCGGCGTATTCAATAACGTTCTCCAATCTACATCAAATATCGTATCTCCGTAAACAATTAGTAATTCATCTGTATTTTGAAGTGCTTCTTTTGCAATCCAAATCGCATGACCAGAACCCATTCTATTGGGTTGCTGAATGAATGTAGTTTCAATGTCGGGATAATTTTCCTCAACAAACTGTTGAATTTTTTCACCCAAATAGCCAATCACAAAAACAAATTCTCGAACGCCAACTTCCAATAATTCATCTATGATAAACCCAACAATAGGCTTTCCAGCTACTGGTATCAAAGGTTTTGGTTGAGTATATGTGTGCGGTCGTAGTCGGGTTCCAACTCCTGCCACAGGTATTAGTGCTTTCATGGAAAGTGATATTATTCGAAAATGGTCTTAGATTATTTTTCTTGCTTCTGTGAATATCGTAATGTTTTTTGTTTAAATCCAATATTATGATATCAAATGTGTTAGGAATTTGAAAATCAATTCATGGTGTTGTTTAATAAAACCTAATATTTTTCATGCCTTTGATAGCACACCTATGCTTTATCTGTAATCAAATCGAGGTGAGTTTAGATAATTATAGCCATCATATACTCTTATTAGTTTATCTACATATTTATCAACATCTAGTTTATATAATGTCTCTTTATTTAAGCTACCAATCGGCAAATTATTTTTAGTTTGGAAATCAATTAATGCTTTCTTAGTGCTTAAATCAATAATACTCGTTATTTCTAATTCGTAGCCTTTATCTTGAAGTGCTAATTGTATGCATTTTGGGTAATTCACATCATACATTGGAGAACAAAGGATTTCTCTCATATCTGTCCAACTATTTCCGATAAGGTAATGTAGTTTTATATTCGATAATCCATCGTAATTAAATGGATTGAAAGCAGGTGTTTTTATGATTTGAGCCCGTTTTGAGACATAGTGATAATCAAAAACAAACGTAATCGTACTATCGATTTGACCATTTTCGTAGTTAACTTTTTTTATTTTTTTTGTAAATAACTTAGTTAAGGCAGGAATTACTTCAAAATCAATAGTCAAACATTCACTTGACTCTACAGCCAGACAGCCTTTATCTGGCATTTCATTTAAAATTCTCGGTTTGACATACTTTTCAATATATTCATAACTGTAATCAATTGAAATATCCTCCGCCGAAGAAGATGTTGCTTCATAAAAA
>CAZMEH010000565.1:0-4258 GCA_964564885.1 uncultured Saprospiraceae bacterium
CATCTCCTAGCCCTGAAAGGGCGTAAGCCAAGATACACTATTTATGCTTACGCCCTTTTAGGGCTGAAACAACGTTTTTTGCTTCGTAGGGCGATGCCCTACGCTATTTCTTTTGCCCTTTGAGGGCGAATAAACAATGTTTTTTATATTCTCCTTGACGCTAATCCGAGTGCTCGGGATACTTCAGCTATTTTTATTTCCGTAGCTTTGGCTACAACAATAGAAATGTCCCGACAGCTATCGGGATCGTTTTGAAAATCAAGCGTTTATCAATAGTTTTAGTATGAGTTCTTAAACAAGTTCATAAAAATAATCCACAGATTAGACCTTATCTTCTTTTTCCTGATTGTAACACTTTGCAGTGATAAGGTAAATATTTTGAAATATCTAAAACCTGAAAGACCTGTCGTGCTTTAGCAGGCAGGTCTTTCAGAGTTATCTTTACTGTTTACTACAAAGCGTTACAATCAGTAATTTAAAAATATTCTTTAATCAAAAATCGAAACTAAGTCTTATATTGTGTTGTCTTAACTGGCCTAAATAAATTCAAACTCAATAACAAGATTATGTTTAATCCTTCAATCGTATTCTTAGCTTTTGCAAATGATGAAAAAGACTTTCTTTCCTCGCTCAAAGAAGAAAGCAAAGCGGTTTACCGAGCTTTAGAGCCTCTCGAGGAAAATAATGGTAGCATTAAAATCAAACGAGAGGAAAGCGCTGAAAACAACGATATAGCTTATTATTTAGGTCGCTACAAGGATAGGGTAGTGGTATTTCACTATGCTGGTCACGCTAATGGACAGCAACTTTCCTTTGAAGGAAAAACAGGGAACGCACAAGGTTTAGCCAATCTATTGAGTTTACAGAAAAATCTTCGATTGGTTTTTTTGAATGCTTGTGCGACAAAGGAACAAGCGAGTTTGTATATACAGGCAGGTGTAAAAGCAGTGATTGCAACGAGTTTGCCTATTATAGATCCGCATGCGAAGATGTTTTCGGAGACATTTTATACTGCATTAGCCAATAATCATACCTTAGAAGCAGCCTATCTTTCAGCCGCAGGCGTTATCAAGTTGAATTTTGAAAAGTACAAAGATTCCAAAGACGAGATTGTATATTATGATACGACGGTTGATGAAAAGCCTAAAAGTAAGAAAAGTACAGAAAGTACAGAAAGCACAGAAAGCACAGAAGAAGCTTTAGAGGTAGAAGAAGTTGAGGTTATTAAGAATACACGTCATATCTACAGGAAATTAGGAAAGCGCAACAGAAATGAGCTAGACAAAAAGGTAATGCCGTGGCGTTTGTATGTAAATGTAGCTTATAAAGATGTTTTAAATTGGAAAATTACAGAACCGCCAATCAAAGAATATTTGCATCAAGGTTCGTTTCGGTTTTTTCAAAAACTACTAAAAGGACGTTTCAGTTATATTGATTTTGAGGTCAATTCATTTATAAAAAAGAACGGAGAAATTCAGCAAGTATCGCTTTCAAAAGAGCTAGAAAGTTATTGGGCAAGCGTGCCGCACACATTAATAGTAGGTAAAGGAGGAACGGGTAAGACGACGAATATTGTCAAAATTTGGAAAGATTATATTACTGAATTGAATAATTGGTCGAAGCCTATTCCGATTTATATCACGTTGAGCGATTACAATCAAACGGATTACGACCGAAATTTCATTATTTATAAAATCAGTGAACATTATCTTGGTTTAAAGCGTTTGTCGGACGATTACCAAGACCAAATGATACAAGTATTTAAAAAACCAATTATTGATGAAGCTGGTAAATACGTGCCTTCATTTGTTCTATTGTTAGACGGTATTGATGAAATTACGGTGGATTATCAGCAATTGATGGACGAGGTTGAGGAGCTTGCTACTTATAAAGGTTTACAAATAGTCATTACCAACACGGATGATATAGAAGAACGATGGGCAAAACGATTTCAGAAAATAAAACTAGTTCCGCCTCAGATAACCTTTACAGATGATTTTATTAATAATACGAAATTCACAGGAACAGGCTTAGAAAAGTTGTTGAAGAATCCAATGATGAAACAACTCTACGATGACGCAGAGGAAGTGATGGATCGTCATTTGGATAACAATATGTTTGACTTTAAATTGCCAATGACAAGGCGTGGCGAATTGATGTGGAATTATTTTGAAGTCGAATTAGTGAAGCATTATGAATTGTATGAATACATCGATGAAGGTAAATTCCTGTACGCTCGTTATCGTTTTTTGCAAAAGCATTTATTGCCATTCATTGCTTATTTAATGGAAAAAGACGGATTAGTTTATTATGATGAAGATCAAATGCAAGTAGCTATTCAAACGGCAACAGAAGCTATTTATCAGCGTTATTTCTTGAAAATATACAAAGAATATCGTCGATATTTTCCATATTTTGATTTGTATGCGGATAGTTGGATTAAAGAAGAAGAGCGTTTTGAATTGTTGACCGTACAGTTGTCTAGCAACTTTGTGATGTTTGTTCAAGATGATGAAAAATACCAATTTACACATCAACTTTATCGAGATTTTTTAGCAGCGGTTCACATCCGAAACGATATTTATATTTCATTAAAAAACGACAAATTACCGCAAACTTTAGTTGAACGAAAATTGCCAAATAGCGATTATCTCTGGTCAACGCTTGGAGAACTCGAAGGTGAACATTACCATTATGGTGGCGATGAAAAAGCACCTTTTACAGAATACACATTGTTGGAACAAGCCATTGAGCGATGCCGAGGACTTTATGATAAAAAGAAAACAGGTGAATTAATCTGGAATATTTTAAATATCTGGAAAAACCTGAGAGCAAGTTTGTCCAAGCTTGATTTATCGGCTTTGGATTTGCGTGGCGTTTCTTTGAATGGTGTCAAACTGCAAGAGCAAGACCATCAACATCAAAATTCTGCTCGTTTCAATCAAACCTTGATCAATAGAAAAGTTTTCTTTGACGAAAGCGAACGAGGCGACGTTTTGGATGTTTGTTTTTCTAATATTTTAACATTTGGTGATTCGCCTAATAACGGTTACAATGATACTTTGTTTTTTGCGTCCGCTTCCAACGATGGTACATTGAAACTGTGGGACGTTGAGAGTAAACGCTGTTTTTCTATTGTGGATAATGAAAATATACCAATTACCAGTGTTGATTTTTCTAAAGATGGTCGCTATGTCGTTTATGCCTCGGAAGATGCGTATTTGAGACTTTGGGATTTGAAAGATGGTCGAATTGTCTTTGAAGAAGAAGCGCATGACGATATTATTAATTGTGTGGGATTTAGTGCGAATGGTCAATATGTGGTTTCGGCTTCTACTGATACAACGATCAAAGTTTGGCGATTGGATACAGAAGTATTACATCTAGAAAAGACCTTGGAAAATAATTTCCCAACGATTAATTGTGTAGATTTTAGTCCAAATGGAAAATATATTGCTTGCGGCACATCGGATAGAAAAGTCGCATTGTGGGATTGGAAGGCTGAAAAATGTCTTTGGGTGAAGGATAATCACTTTAGTCGAGTAACAAGTATTACGTTTAGTCCAGACAACAAGTACGTGTTGAGTGGTTCGAGTGATGATACGGTCTTTGAATGGCGAGTAGCTGATGGTTCTGTCAAAAGACAATACATGGAACACCACAATGGTGTTAATTCGGTTAGTTGTCACCCTACCGAACCGTGGCTAGCAAGTGCCTCAGGTGATAACAATATTAAAGTTTGGGATAGAAACACAGGCGAACCTATTCATACGATCCTTGGACACGCCGATTATGTGATGACGGTTCAATTTAGTCCAAATGGAAAATACTTGCTCAGTGGTTCAAATGATGGAATGATTAAGTTATGGACATTTGATGAAAATAAGTACAAATGTGTACAGACTTTTGATAATTATAATGGATTGTTTGTTCAAGGTTGCGATTTTCAAAAACTGCATAAGGATAGTCATTTGCAAGCACCAGACAAGAAATTATTAAAACAATTCGGTGCAATCTTTGACGAGGAAGACAAGAAGACTTGGGAGGATTTGACGAATCGCTTGTGTTATGTGTTTGAAAAAGACGAGGAGATTAGAAATACTTATGTGTAATCTTGCGATTCTCATCAATACAGTATTAAACGGTGTCGGTTTTAAAAGCCGACACCGTTTCTAATATTGATTGAAATAAAAAGCATTTATACTCTTACTTAAATTTCAAACCTGCCTATTACTGCTTAATAAAAGTTTGAGTTAAT
>CAZMEH010000566.1:0-5886 GCA_964564885.1 uncultured Saprospiraceae bacterium
GAATCCATTTGTTTTTCGTGTTTTTAATAAAAAAAGGACACGATTTCTAAAACCGTGTCCTTCTATCAAAGATATATGATTGTTCCTATTTATAGTGATTATTCACAAAACTCACCTTAATAATTTTAAAAGCTTCTTGAAAACCATAAGGCAAATCCTGTTCATCCTGTTAATCCTGTCTAGTACTGATATTCATAGCAACCAGCATCAGGATCGGCTGTATTTCTTTGATTTTTAATTAAATCAAAATCAATAAAACTTCCTGTAAATCGACTAATAAGCGAGCCTTTTCCAAGTTCTTCCGCAGGCGAAAGTGTATCCAATTGATAATTTAATTGATAAATATTTTGGAATAATGGATCTTCATTAACCAAACAATCAACGCAATTATTTAAAATTGGAACATTGAAATCCTCTATGCTATCCACTTTAATCAAACAATTTTCCATTGTATAGTTAAAAAATCCTTCCTCACGTTCTGATATTGAAATCTCCGTTGGACGAGAACCGTAAATAATACAATTTTGGAAATTCGCATTCATCGTATTGATCGCATAATTTGGACAACCTAGCTCATCATCTAAACAAATGAAATTACCCATTCGCAGCACAGGGCTACCATGACTGATTTGGCTAACCGACGAAAAACTCGCCATTGTACAGTGCCTAAAGTCATATTCTCCGCCGCCGTATTCTAGCTGAACATTATTTCCACCGCTACTACTATAGAACAAGCAATTTTCGGCAATCACGCTACTTGCATGATAAGCCAGCAAATTACTACTTAGTGTATTATGAATAATAGAATTTTTCAGTGTTAAATCCGCCAACGAATCAACTCGAACGCCAACTATTGCGTTTTTAATTTCGACATGGGTAAATTTATTTCCTGTACTCATTGCACCAAGGAAAATACCAGCCCATTGCCCTGGTGTTTCATCAAAACCTGGTTCCAATCGGTCACCTTGAATAACGACAGGATTATCTTTTGTTCCATTGATTTCGATACTTCCCGTTTCCGTAGCGAAGATAATTCCATCATTATAATAAAAACTATCTGCGTCAATCAACGCACCGTGAACGTAAATTTGAGCACCTGCTTCGATGGTCAATTTACAATCATTGACAAACAAAACACCGTAAACGACATACGGCTTCGTCGCATCCCAAACTACTCCGCCGCCCGTGCAAATCAATTCTCCTAATCCACCTTTCGAGCCAACATAGTTCGCATTCTGTCCCCAAGCTTCCAAAACTACTCGCTGCTCTTGTCCTTTAAACTCAAACTGAACTTCGTCTGTAATGATATATGGATTGTTTAAATCATTCGGATCAACCGTTACTTCTACAAAAATATAAATACTGTCTTCCGCCGGAATACGTACTTTTTCAATAGAAGTCTTAGTTGGAACGCCATCAATATTTAAACGAAAGTTAGAATTTTGACCACCTGCGAGCCTTACTCTATCAATCTCAATCGGATTGGTTGAACCATTAATTACCTTGAAAGAACGAGTCGCAGAACCTACCGAAGTAAACACGGTGTCAAGCGTCAAAGTATCCGTCGAAAATTGTAATTCACCCGTATTTTCATATGGAAATTCATCCAAACATGAGGTAAATTGAAAGATAGTTAGACTGGCTAATATAATTATTAAAATATTTTTCATAATCGTTTTTTGAAATTAGGAAATAAGAACATTTCATCATTCGTAATTCCTAATTCTTACTGTATTTCCTTCTGCGAAGCAGCATTAACAAAAAGTATATTACCTATATCATCATAATCTTTAAATAACTTTTCCCCTTGATGTAGTAAAAGTTCATCTCTGAAACCAATGATAGTCAAATCTGCTTCCTCAGACTTTTCACTTATAATAGAACGTGTATCTCGTTCGATTTTCCTTGGAATGAACTCAATATTTTTCGGAGAAATTGGTAAACGTCCTGTTTCTATCAAAACATTAAGGCGATTACGCTCTTCTTCGAGGTTATCTTCTGGGTAAATGGCAAATATTTTGATTTGTGCGCCTTTCCAATCCTTGTGACCAATGATGATATAACTTAATAAAATCATCAAATTGGCATTTTCATAATCATTGGAAGTGATCCAAATATGAATTTCTTTTTTGAAACCAAAACCACGTTCGCAACTTCCTAAAATGATAACGTCAAAATCAACCGATTTAATTAATTTGAAATTATCAACGATGTTTTTAAGATTATCAGGCGTATTTTTTGAAAATTCAAACATCAATAGATTATTCTCCTTTCCAGAAACGCCAGGCAATTGAACGACTTGAGCAATCGCAGAAGTATAAGATGGACTAATCAAAGTATCAATGTAAATATTACTTTCAGTAATTTCTGCCCGCTTAATCAATCGTTTTAAATCTGCTTCGGCTTGCTCGTTTGTTTTACGAGATAAATAACCGTCTATTTTATGAATGTAAGTACCAAAACCGTATTTCTGAGAAATCCAACGCAGCATATCAAAAGCTGCAATTCGATTGAATGAATTTTCTGAAATACAAACTACTGAAGGACGCCAATTCGTAATTTGCTCCTTTTCTGCTTTTTGTAAAAATACTTGTAATTGTCTACTAAACTGGAAAATCACACCTTGAAATATAACCGCTATATTGCGTTTATCTTTATTATAATAACTCAAAATGAAATTCAACGCAACCATCAAAGCAATCGCAACAATCGCATAAGTGGAATTCATGAAGAACATCAAACCAAAACACGCTACTGCGCCAAGTAAAGAAATATACCAACGAGATTTGAAGGTTGGGCGATAAGATGGATCAGCAGCGAAGTGTTGTAAAAACGAAATCAAACACAGCGAACCATAAGTTACCATGAAAAACATGGAAATGATTTCCGCAACGATATTGATTTCGCCCATCATGACAAAAACTAATGCAATAATCACCGTAACAATTGTTGCATTGAATGGCTCATCTGCCTTTGCCGTTCCTTTTGATAACCAACCGTTGATCAATGAATTAGGTAAAACATTATCTCTAGCAATGGCTTGAAGCGTACGAGGTGCAACCATAATCGAACCTAAAGCAGAGGAAATAGTAGCCGCCGCCAAACCTAATGGAATAATCCACCAACCTTGCCAAGCGATATCGCTCATGATAAGATTATCAACATTTCTTAATGCTTCGGGCGATGCGGAACTATTCAGTTTGAAAGCGATAAAAACATAAACCACCATACCAACTAACGTTCCTGAAAGCGTTCCGAGCGGAATGGATTTACTGGGATTTTCTAAATCTCCAGACAAGCCAACGCCTGCCGTCATACCTGTAAAGGCTGGAAATATAATCGCAAAAATGGCGAAAAAGCCAATTTCTTGACTCGCTAAAACTGGATCAATTATTTCATTTGCGGCTTCAATTGGCGAACCTGCGAAGAATGCAATCATCGAAACGGTCAACGTTCCGACTACGATGTAAAGCATTTTCACACCTAAATCAGCACCTGAGCGCAACACAACGATAGTAAGGAAAATGAGCGCAGGAATACTAACGGTTTGCTTCATCGCAAGGAATTGAAGCAATCTTGGATCTAAATCCATTGTGGAAAGGTAAGCGACCACGGGTTTGAAAGCTTCCGCAAAAGCAATGACATAAAACGCCACACTAATGGCTTGCGAAAAATACAAGGCTAATCCGATAGCAGCACCGATGACTAAACCGAACGAGCGAGATATAATGTAATATTCTCCGCCGCCTTCGACTTTTTGATTGGTCGCTATTTCAGCCAACGCCATCGCCGTAGGAATGGTCACAAGATGACCAATGGCAATGATTCCAAGCGTCATCCAAATACCGACATGACCAATAGCGAAACCAAATCGCAAAAACATGATTGCGCCAAGTATGGTAGAAATTGCCGTTAAAAAGACTGGAAGTGTTCCAAACTTATTTTTGTTAACAGGGATTGTTTTTGACATAAATTTTCCGATTGTTTTTTAAAATCGGAGTAAAAATAAGGATAATGAATGGAGAGAATGATAATTTATTAGAGATAACGGGAATATGTTTCGATCAGTAATCGTATTATGCAGATGTTTGACGTTTTGAAAACGTCAAACATCTAAATTAAAGGCTATTTTTTAATTCTTTTCTTCTCGTGCTTTTGCCTTAGCTTCTTTTTCTCTCTTGCTGCGAACTTCAAAGAATTCTACTAATTGTTTAGGATCAAGTGGCTTTTTATTCAAATACCTATGATAAGAAATGACAATGAAATCTGCCATGTCTTCTGGCTGATGTACGCCAACTTTATTCATATAAACCGATAAACGAGAACCTTGATAAAAGCCCCAGTTATACCAAATCCATCTTCCTAAACTATAATGCAGCTTACGCATAACGGTCAACTCGTCCACCGCTTTGAATTTTTCCTTAGAAGCTGTGGATATTTTTTCATCCAATTCGATAAAGCATTCTGCTAAATCGGCAGGAATATAAACATTATCTAATTTCTCTTGCTTAATGCGCCAATGATAAACATCCTCTGCTTTATTAGATTTCGGTTTGTTTGGATTGACGATGACATCTGGCTTTTGTGCAAATGCCATTACAAACATCAAACTACAAAAAAATGATATAATTATTCTTTTCGTCATGAGTGTTGATTTTCGTATTTAACTTCAAACTATATATAATTATTGTAGTTTATAAATGGAAAAATGCTAAAAAGAAACAACGCTTTTTAAAATTAAGAATTGTTTTAATGGAAAAGGGTTGGTTTTTCTACAGGATTAAAATGAGGAAGCAGGAACGAAGAATTATTCAATTGTTCCCTTTTATTATTTACTCCAAACGGATTATTCCATTTTTACATCATTCCAATATTTGTATTTAGAATGATTTCATCAAAAAAATTATCTTTGTCCTGTGGAAAAATGGAAGCAAATTAATCGCCATCTCAAGTACCTATGGCGTGCGAAAACGAAATATCAGGTACACTCGCCTTTTGTCTTTGAATTTATCAACGACGTCTTAGAAGATGATAGAACATTTTATGTTTTTGAAGATCTAGAATGGCTCAGAGAAGATTTGAAGAAGAGTGATGCAGTTATTCAAAAAGAAGACTTTGGCGCAGGTTCTAAAAGTGAGAATAAAGCAACAACAACCGTTGCTAGTATTGCTAAATACAATCAATCTCACCCAAGGACAGCTCAATTTTTGTTCAAACTAACCAATCATTTCAAGCCGAAAACGATGATTGAATTAGGAACTTCTCTTGGCATTACGACAATGTATCAAGCATTTGGCTCGACGGGCGGCGAGATGCACAGCATTGAAGGTTGCCCTTCTACTGCTATTGTTGCTCGAAATATCATCGATGATTTTGAGGCAGAGAATGTAACGATTCATACAGGTGTTTTTGATAATCTTTTGCCGAAGATACTAGAGCAAATTAAGAAGTTAGATTATATCTTTATTGATGGAAATCATCGAAAAGAGCCAACAATTGATTATTTTGAAAAATGTTTGCCGTATATTCATGACGAATCGGTGATGGTTTTTCATGATATTCGATGGTCGGAAGGCATGGCAGCGGCGTGGACAGAGGTGCAAGCACACGAACGAGTAACTTTGACACTTGAAATTTATGATTTCGGTATTGCTTTTTTTAGACCCGAACAATTAGAAAAACAGCATTTCTCCTTGTTGCCAACTAAATACAAGCCTTTCTCTAAGTTGTCTAGCTTTTTTAAGTGATTGTATTGTTTAACAAGCAGCCTTTTATATAATTAACCATACTACTATACATTTTGAAAATGAACAATCAAAAGCTAGGTATAAATTGTCCATTTATTTATTTCTGACAGCCGTAGGCGATCTCACATCCCGAGCACTC
>CAZMEH010000567.1:0-2142 GCA_964564885.1 uncultured Saprospiraceae bacterium
GTAATTTAAAAACATTGGGTTCAGTAGGCGAACCAATCAATGAAGAGGATTGGCATTGGGACAACGAAAAAATCGGTAAAAAGAATTGTCCAATCGTTGATACTTGGTGGCAAACCGAAACGGGCGGAATTATGATCACGCCATTGCCAAACATCACTGATACAAAACCTTGTTATGCTTCTTATCCGATGCCTGGGATTCAACCTGTTTTGTTAGATAGTGAAGGAAATTTAGTGGAAGGAAACGACGTAGAAGGTTTATTAGCTATCAAATTCCCTTGGCCGTCAATGATTCGCACAACTTATGGCGACCATGACCGCTGCAAGAATACTTATTTTTCGATGTTTGATAATCACTATTTCACAGGTGATGGCGCAAGACGAGACAAAGATGGTCGTTTAAGAATCATTGGTCGAGTTGATGACGTTATCAATGTTTCTGGTCATAGAATGGGAACTGCGGAAGTTGAAAATGCAATTAATGAGCATCCAAATGTGGTAGAGTCTGCTGTTGTAGGCTATCCGCACAACATCAAAGGACAAGGCATTTATGCTTATGTTATTATAAATAAACCTGTTGAAGATGTGGATGCTTTCCGAAAAGAGGTAGTTGCAGTAGTGCGTAAACAAATCGGGCCAATTGCTAAACCTGATATGATTCAAATCGTTTCTGGTTTACCAAAAACACGTTCTGGAAAGATTATGCGCCGTATTTTACGAAAAGTAGCTTCAAGCGATACTTCTAATTTGGGTGATACTTCGACTTTGTTGAATCCAGAAGTGGTGCAAGAGGTTATTGATAATGCTTTGGTGTAATTATAAATGATTAGTTATCTGGTGAGTTAAAGTTTAATATTGTCAACTTAAGAAAATTCGCTTACAACCCTGAAAGGGTTGAATATGAGTAGCCACGGGTGTGAACCCGTGGTTAAAAATAGTATAATTGACCAACTCTGAAAGAGTTGAACAATATTTACGCTTAGGATGCACTATTGAACTCTTTCAGAGTTCCCTAATTCCACTTTTTAACCACGGGTTTATCCCGAGTGCTCGGATTGGCTGCTCATATAGAACCATTTCATGGTTCTATAAAGTAAAATAATTCCGCCACCCATCATATGGGTACGGTAGGTTTTGAAAATCTCTTAAGTCTGATTTGTGAGTTAATTCATGATATCAGACTTTAAGTTACTAGATAATTACTATTCAAATAATCATGAATAAAACAATTTAAAAAAACGAAAACATCCTAGTCCCAAATGCTCGGGAGCAACACCATAAAGAAATTGGCAGGAAACAAAAGCTATTACTTACTCTCAGAGTATTATTTTGAAAATGAACATTTCTTTGTTTGATATTTTAAAAAAATAAAACATCTAGACATACAGATACTTAGATGTAATAAAATCACTAAATAAAAGCCATGACATATAACGAAGCATATCAGCAAAGTATCAATGACAAAGAAGGTTTCTGGCGAGAACAAGCAAAATCTATTGATTGGTTCAAATTTCCAGAAACTATATTATCCCAAAACGAAAAAAAATTTTATCGTTGGTACGAAGGCGGTCAATTAAATACCTGCTATCTCGCTTTAGATTATCATGTTGAAAATGGTAGAGCAAACCAAAATGCAATTATTTACGACAGTCCAGTTACGAATACTAAGGAACATATTACTTACGAACAATTACTGAATCGTGTAGCCAAATTTGCTGGCGTACTCAAAAACCTTGGCGTAGAAAAAGGCGATAGAGTAGTTATTTATATGCCGATGATTCCGCAAACGGTTGTTGCGATGCTAGCTTGTGCAAGAATTGGCGCAGTTCATTCGGTTGTTTTCGGAGGATTCGCAGCGCACGAATTAGCTATTCGTATTGATGATGCGACGCCTAAAGTGATTTTGACGGCAAGCGGAGGAAAAGAAATCAATCGCATTGTTCCTTATAAACCCATTATAGATGCGGCCATTCAAGAAGCAACACACAAAGTAGAATCGGTTGTCGTTTATCAAAGGGATTTTGTCAAAGCTGACATGCAAGAAGGAAGAGATTTTGACTGGAATAACGCTTTAATCAAAGCAAGCCCTGCCGATTATGTAGTCTTAGAAGCTACTGACCCGCTTTATATTCTCTATACCTCT
>CAZMEH010000568.1:0-1853 GCA_964564885.1 uncultured Saprospiraceae bacterium
AGGTAAATAATACGAATAAAGGTAAGTAATAATAAGTCTACTCTTAAACAAGTTCTAAGCATAATGACTGAATTCAAACTTTTGCAACTTTTCAAATTTCAAAAATATATTATAAACATAATCAATCAAAAAACATCTGTCTATGCTAACGGGCAACGCAACTAGACTTAGACGCTAGTGTTTCGGAGCTCGACTCTCTGGATAGGTATTGTTTTAATTAAGAATTACGAATTAGGAATACTTGTGTTTCGTATTTTTTAATTTTTTAAATAATCAAGTCCAAACCCGTTAAATGACAGGTTTGGACTTTTTTATGTTTTATTGATTGTTAATGTAATAATAATGACGAACGTGTAGCGAACAATTTGTGCAAATTTGAATTATAATAATATCCAAATCTATTAATTGGATTTGTGTTAATGAATAATAGTCTAATCTTTTAAACAAAACGTATGAAATATATCATTTTTGCATTTATTGGAATTTTAGGAATGGCTTGTACTAGTCAAGTATCGACGGTTCAAAAAGTGAGTTCGGAAGTTGAGACCAAGACTTTAGAAACTCTAGTCATTTCAGATACTATCAAAAAGGTAGTGAAATCAGAAGACGATTGGAAGCAACAACTTTCGGAACAAGAATATTATGTCCTTCGTAAAAAAGGAACAGAAAGAGCATTTACAGGAGAATTATTAGCCAATAAAAAAACAGGAACATACACTTGTAAAGCTTGTAATTACCCACTTTTTGAATCGGGTACTAAATTCAAATCAGGTACAGGTTGGCCTAGTTTCTACGATACAATTGGTAATAATGTAGCAGAAGACAAAGATGTTGCTTATGGAATGGTTCGCACAGAAGTGCTCTGTGCAAGATGTGACGGACACTTAGGACACGTTTTTAACGATGGACCAAAACCAACAGGATTAAGATATTGCATCAATTCTGTGTCGTTGAGTTTTGAAAAAAAGCAGCCGTAAAAAGACCTCCCGAGTGCTCGGGATGAGAGAAGTCAGACCATTCGCTTCGCTTATTGAGAGACCGCTTCGCTGAGAGAAAAAACCCTTAGTTTTCAATTTATGAAAACTAAGGGTTTTACATTTAGGAAAACTAGTTTCGAGAGATAAAACCTGACAGCCGAAGGCGGTCTCTCAATGAGCAAAGCGAATGGTCTCTTTTCTCTCAGCGAAGCGGTCTTACAACATAAACTACTTGCCTAAAAAATAAAAGCACTCGCCATTGCGAAGTATAGACCAATTCTAAATCCATTTCTTGAAAAGTCTTTTTCCAGCCAGCATCATTTTTATTCGTGTGCGGATTATACGAATAACCTAAATTAACGAGCCAATCCATTGCAAAAGTGGCGTATTTCTGAATAGGGTTTTTATAAATATCTTCAATAATAATCACTCGTTTAGCAATTCTTTTTGCTTCCTTAATGATCACTTCTGGCTCATCAGTATGATGTAAAACCGTCAAAATCATCGCAGTATCAAAGGTTTTATCATCAAAAGGAATGGTTTCGCCATCATAAACAACAGGCGAAACGCTTTCATCAAATGGCATATTGACCACATCAAGCGGCGTGACTTGAAAACCTTCTTTCCGTAAATGAAAGCAAATCAAACCATTACCAGAACCGATATCAATAATCGTCTCATTAGGACTTAAAAAGCTAACGAAAGGTTGAATCTTTCGACGAATCCAAGCCCAGCCAAGTTTGTCAAAATACAAACGACGCAATAACGGTATTTGAAAAAATAATTTTAACATAATATGCTGACCTTGATAAGGTTATTTACGATTTTAGTAATTCAACAAAAAAAGTTGTCCCTTTTCCTTCTTCGGATTCCAAC
>CAZMEH010000569.1:0-1605 GCA_964564885.1 uncultured Saprospiraceae bacterium
AGTTTATTTCTATACCGTCGGCTTTAGCCGACATGGTGAAAGAACTATTATTGGTCCTTTGAAAATTATTGTGGAAGTTTCAAGAAACGGCAAACGGCACACGGTTAACGGCGCACAGCTTGCCACGATTTCTCGTGGGCAAGGCGTTTTACTATTAATTTTCAAAGAAAATTACTTTTCCACATTACTTTTCAAAGAACCCTATTATTTTACCATGTCGACTAAAGCCAACGGTACGGAAAGTACCTAAGCGGTTACATTAATTTTATAAAAATGATTTCAGCATCAACTATCAAGCATTTACGTATTCCTTTTTCATTGTTTTTAATGCCAATATTTGTTTTTGCTCTAGCGAATGCAGAACCAAACGCATTATATAATACAATTATTACTTTTATTGTTTTACATATTTTCATTTATCCTGCCAGTAATGGTTATAATTCTTATTTTGATAAGGACGAAGGTAGCATTGGAGGTTTAAAACATCCGCCGAAAGTTACTAAAGATTTATATACTGCTGCATTAATTTTTGATGGAATAGGTATTCTATTAGCTTTGACAATTAATATTTGGTTTGCGTTGATGATTTTTATTTATGGACTGATTTCTAAGGCATATTCTCATCCAAAGATACGTTTAAAGAAATATCCGATCATCAGTTGGCTGACAGTCGGGCTTTTTCAAGGAGCGTTTACTTATTTTATGTCCATCTCTGCTTTGACTGATTCTGGATTTGAAATTTGGCTAGAACACGCTGTTTATATTCCTGCGATTGTTTCCACCTTACTAGTAATGGGTTCTTATCCGATGACGCAAATTTATCAACACGAAGAAGATACGAAAAGAGGTGATAGAACGATTAGTGTGATTTGTGGCATTCGAGGGACGTTTTACTTGACTGCTTTTATGTTTTTAATAGGAATGACCAGTTTTTACTATTACTTAAGTACCTATCAGACGATGCAGCATTTTTATATAATGCTGGCTGCGCTTTCTCCTGTTTTTATCTATTTCAATTATTGGTTTTTTAAAGTGTTGAATAATGAAAACGAAGCCAGTTTTGAACATACAATGCGTTTTAATTTAATTTCTGCCATCTTCTTCATTGGATATTTTGCGTGGTACGCTTTTAAGGTATAAATGGCTGTTACAGCGTGAAATGGGTTGAAATCACATCGCTATAGATAATTTAGGAACATGCAGAAACTAACACCTAAAAGCTAAAGCAATGTGGTTTCAATCCATTACTTGTTATGAGATCTACTTTTTGTAACTACAATATATACATCATAGCTACCAAAGAAAGCGAAAACACAACGAAGGCTACAACATAAAAAGCAATCGCATCTTTTTTAGCAAATTCTTTTTGAGATTCTTTATCAAAAACAGGATAATTGCGAATCTCATTTGATTTATGAATATTAGAAATATCCTTAAAATTTTTCCGCTTTCCACGTAATTGCGCATTAGCTTTCATGCTTTTCATACCATCGCTCCCAAACCCTTGCCCAGCCATAATTATCCGTTTTTTAGTAAAAATAAATGGTTCTTTGAAAATTATTGTGGAAAAGTAATTTTCAAAGAAAATTAATAATAAAACGCTTT
>CAZMEH010000570.1:0-3577 GCA_964564885.1 uncultured Saprospiraceae bacterium
CAAAAGAAGAATTAAGTGATTATATATCTGAAATCAAAAATCGTACATTCAAAATGTATCATTTATTAGATGGTATCAGGGAATATATATCTATTGGAAGAAAATTTCATGCGGTAACAGAAGTTGACTTACAGTATAAGATTGCTAAAACTATTAGTAAACTCAATGTACCTGATGGTTATACTATCAATATAAAAAATAAACTTCCTAGCATCAAAATTAATCCTGAAAGGTGTTTTCAAATCTTTAGCCATATTATTAAAAATGCGATTGAATATCATCCTAATCCTAGTGAAGGCATTGTCAACATTAGCTTTGAACATACCGACACTAATTATTTTGAGATAATTATTACAGATAATGGGATAGGAATATCTCCACGTTATCACGCTAAGATTTTTAAACTATTCCAATTGGTAGATAATAATCAAGATGGTAAAGGAATTGGTTTATCTATTGTTAAAAAAATGCTAGAATCTATCGGCGGTAAGATTTATATTGATTCAGAAGAAGGCAAAGGAGCAACTTTTAGGGTTTTATTCCCTTATGAACTCTTGGTTGTTAATAAAGAGGATTTGTGGGAATAAATAATCAATTCATTCTATATAAGTATAGTTACTTTAAGGTATTATTTAAATAAAAAAATCGAAAATGATTACTTTCCTAGTATAGTTACAAAATTTAATTATCTTCGCACTCGCTAATCGACGATGTACGTTCGTCATATTGGTTAACCTATAATTAAAAAATTATATCATGGCAATTTATTTACCAAAAGAAAAAAGAGCTGCAATCTACAAAGAGTTCGGTGGTTCTGAGACAAATTCAGGTTCAACAGAAGCTCAAATCGCTCTGTTCACTTTTCGTGTAGAAATGTTATCTAAACATTTACAAACGAATCACAAAGATCATGGTGCTCGTAAAGCATTATTATCACTAGTAGGTAAGCGTAGACGTTTATTACGTTACTTAGGAAACAAAGACATCAATAAATATCGTGAGTTAATCATTAAGTTAGGAATTAGAAAATAATCTTAACTCAATATTTATATATTTTGGAAAGCCTTTTGAATTTATTTCAAAAGGCTTTTTCTGTTTTATATTAAAATAATCGAGCACGGAACATAATAAATCACTATATTTGCAATGAAAATCAAAGGAATAAAACAGTATTGAACGTGATTTATTGATAAAAAAAGACTAGAAAGGTAACAAGTAATAATAAACAAAGTCTTCCAAACCAACCTTTTAGCTTTTTCTAATATATTTTTGATGATAATAGTACTAACAATAACAGATAAATAAAAAGTAATAGAACAGATAATCAATCATCAACAACAATTCAGTATCAAGGTTTTTAGCAACACGCTAAACGCTAAGTTTTTTATACTCATTCATAAGCACTAAGAATAAACAAGATATTAGCATCGAAAATCAATGGGATTTACGGTGAACGTAATATATTATTGAAAACTTAAAATAGAAAAAAATCCAAGATGGGAAAAATTCCTACTACAGTTTCATTTAACCTTCCAGACGGTAGAGAAGTAACAATCGAGACAGGCAAACTAGCTACTCAAGCAGACGGTTCAGTAGTTGTAAGAATGGGCAAAACGATGTTGTTTTGTTCTGTCGTATCTTCTCGTGAAGGTGGCGAAAACAACTCTTTCTTTCCTTTATCTGTAGATTATCAAGAAAAATTTGCAGCAGCAGGACGTATTCCAGGGAACTTCTTTAAAAGAGAAACAAGATTAAACGATTACGAGATCTTGATTTCAAGACTTGTTGATAGAGCTATCCGCCCGCTTTTCCCTGATGGCTACATGAACAACACTCAAATTATCATCAACCTTATTTCTGGTGATCCAGAAACAACACCAGATGCTTTTGCATGTTTGGCAGCATCAGCAGCTCTTGCTGTTTCTGACATCAAATTTGCAGGACCAATTTCTGAAGCTCGTGTTGCACGTATTAACGGCGAATTCGTTGTTAATCCTAGCAAAACGGCATTGGATGGTGCTGACCTTAATATCATTGTAGGTGCAACGCTTGACAATGTGACTATGGTAGAAGGTGATGCTAAGGAATGTTCTGAGGCAGATTTGATTGCAGCAATCAAAATCGGTCACGAAGCAATCAAAACACAATGTAAAGCGATTCAGGAATTAGAACAATTAGTTGGTTCTACTGAAAAGCGTGTTTTTGAATTACCTGCTATTGATGAAGAGTTATACGGATTAGTTAAAGAACTAACTGAAGCAAAAATTGTAACGATTGCTAAAAGTGCTTTAAACAAAAATGACCGTAAAAACGGTTTCAAAGAGATTAAAGCTAAGTTAGTTGAGCAATTAACGGAAGAAAAAGGCGCAGAATACGTTGCTGAACATAAAAAGAACATTGGTTCGTATTTTTATAAAATACAAAAAGCGACTATTCGTGAAACAATGTTAACAGAAAAAGTTCGTCTTGATGGTCGTACTAGTACAACTGTTCGTGATATTTGGACAGAAATTGACTATTTGCCATCTGCGCACGGTTCAGCTATTTTCACTCGTGGAGAAACTCAAGCTATCACGTCTTTGACATTAGGTAGCAAAATGGACAGAGCAATGGTTGACACTGCTTTGCACAATTTCCATGAGAAGTTCATCTTACACTATAATTTCCCTGCATACTCAGTTGGTGAAATCAAGCCGATGCGTGGGCCTGGTCGTAGAGAAGTTGGTCATGCTAACTTAGCGGCTCGTTCTTTACGTCAAGTTTTACCGACGGGTGAAGATATGCCATATACAATTCGTATCGTTTCTGATGTTTTAGAATCTAACGGTTCTTCTTCAATGGCAACAGTTTGTGCTGGTTCATTAGCATTAATGGATGCTGGTATCAAAATCACATCTCCTGTTTCTGGTATTGCTATGGGTATGGTTTCTGATGGTGATCGTCACTTGATTTTAACTGATATTCTTGGTGATGAAGATGCACTAGGTGATATGGATTTCAAGGTAACGGGTACTGAAAATGGTATCACAGGTTGTCAAATGGACATCAAAATTGATGGTTTACCATATGATATACTTGAGCAAGCGTTGATGCAAGCTAAAGATGGTCGTTTACACATCTTAGGTGAGATGAACAAAACGATTGAAAAAACTAGAGAAGATCTTAAACCTCATGCACCTCGTATGATTCAGGTAGAGATTGAGAAAGAATTTATTGGTGCAATCATAGGCCCTGGTGGTAAACATATTCAAGAATTACAACGTGTCACAGGTACGGTTGTTACTATTGAAGAAGTGGATGGAAAAGGAATTGTCATGATTTCTGGTACAGACGTTGATGGTGTTGAAGCTGCTCGTAAGCATGTTTTTGCAACTACATATGTTCCACAAATTGGTGATTTATTTGAAGAAGCTAAAGTTGCAACGGTTATGCCTTATGGTGTTTTTGTTGACTTCTTACCAGGAAAATCTGGTTTAGTTCACATTTCTGAAATCTCTTGGTCTAGAATTGAATCGCTTGATGGTGTTTTAGCCGAAGGTGATACAATCAAGGTTAAAATTGTTGGAATTGACGATAG
>CAZMEH010000571.1:0-13896 GCA_964564885.1 uncultured Saprospiraceae bacterium
GAGGTTTTTTTCATTTTTTTTATTGTTAATCAGCGAGTTATAAATTTTATTTTTTATTCTCTTCTTTCTAAAATGTATGGCAATATATCTTTATTTAAAAAATACATAAGATGAAAAACCTAACTAACCTTTTATTTGTAACGCTGTTATTTCTCGCATCTTGTGATGATGGTGGAGAAGTTAATCCAACCGATTTGGATTACAAACAAGAAATGCGTGAATTTGTCATTGGTATTAGCGAGTACTCAAAAGCTGAGAATACTAGTTTTGTGATTATACCGCAGAACGGCATAGAACTAGTGACGCAAGGCGGCGAAGAAAATGGATTGCCTCATTCTGCATATTTAAATGCGGTTGATGCGCATGGTCAAGAGGATTTATTTTATGGTTATAATAGTGACAATCAGTCAACTTCTAATAATACGAATAGTTACTTGAGGTCGTTTTTGGATATTGCCAAAGATAACGGAAATGTAATTCTAGTTACCGATTATTGCTCTTCACAATCCAAAATGGAAGACTCTTATAATCAAAATAATGCAAATGGTTATACTTCCTTTGCGGCTGACCACAGAGAGTTAGACAACATTCCTAATTATCCAAATGTTCTAAATCAAGAGAACAGTTTTCAAACTAATAGTTTAATAGGCGTTAGTAATTTTTTGTATTTGATTAATCCTGAAAATTTCAATACTAAAACGGATTTTATAAATGCTGTCACTTCAACAAACTATGATTTGTTAATTATTGATTTGTTTTTTCATGACGGAACAGCATTTACAAGTACTGAAATCGAACAATTAAGAGCCAAAGCAAACGGCGGTGCTCGATTATTGATTTGTTATATGTCGATTGGCGAAGCAGAAGATTATAGGTATTATTGGAAATCGGATTGGAATAACAATCAACCTGAATGGCTAGATAAAGAAAATCCGAATTGGGCGGGCAATTTCAAGGTAAAGTATTGGAACGAAGATTGGCAAAATATTATTTATGGTAATAATGATTCTTATCTAAAACGAGTTCTTGACGCAGGTTTCGATGGTGTTTATCTTGATATTGTAGATGCTTTTGAGTTTTATGAATAACAAGAATCAAATAACTAAGGGTCGGACGCCTTGAAGGCGTCCGACCCTTAAACCTTATAAAACCAATACTTTTTTCAATTAAACATTCCACAACTTGTCCGACTTGTACGGAGATGTCGATGAAGCCTCAGAATTACACATTAAAATCTAAACGTCCCATTCGGAAGAAGAACGATAAACCGTTCCTTTGAACAAGGCGACTTTTTTTCCATCTTGATTATTAACCTCTACCGTATAAACGCCTACTCGATGCGTTAAGCTCTCCTGTCTCGCAATAGCAATCAAAGTGTCGCCAACTTGAATAGCTGCCAGATGAGAGATGGAAGTTTCAATAGAAACCGCTTTTCGACCTTGCGAATTGGACGCAAATGCAAACGCTGAATCTGCAAAACTATAAGAAATACCGCCATGAGCGATTCCAAAGCCATTCACCATTTCGGGACGAACGACCATTCTAATTCTCGAATAACCTGCTTTTTTTTCTAAATGCTCGATACCTAACCATTGGCTATATGCATCGGTTTCCATCATTTTATCCACAATTGCGGTGGCTTTTTCGTTCATTTCCATATTAAAAAAATCAAATTAAGAATAAATATATACCTAAACAAATACCAAAATAAAGTCCTTTGGCATTAATATTGATGCAATGGAAGTAATTAAGTTAAAAGAAATTTATTGGAAAATTTACCCACTATCCAAACAAATAAAGTATTAAATACGAATGGTTCGAAGTTCTCTTCGAGCCATTTTTTATTTTACATCTCTGAAAAATGCTTGAACATAATTTAACGCTTCACTAACTTGTTGCATTTCAAATATTACACAACAAGTTAACGTTTATCAATCACAGTAAAACAATTTACTATGAAAAATTTCAGAATCTACCTTTTAGTGATTACCGTTTCTTTTGCAATGTCTTCGTGCGAATTTCTTCAATCATTACAACCTACAACGACGACAACTACAAAAGAAACTGCTGTTACTAAACTCAGAAAAGACGTCACGCAACACAGCAAACAATACGTTGGTACAAAGTATAAATATGCAGGAAAAACACCCAGGACAGGTTTTGATTGTTCTGGCTTCACTTCATATGTTTATGACCAATTTGATTTAAATTTATCTTCAAGTTCTAAGACACAAGCAACGCAAGGGAATAAAGTACCTATCTCAGCGGTCAAGGCTGGTGATTTGGTATTCTTTGGTAAAAAAAGTAAAATTACACATGTTGCAATGGTCGTTTCTAATACGAAAGAAGGCATTACGGTCATTCATAGTACAACCTCAAAGGGAGTTATGATTCAAAACATTTCTATATCTAAGTACTGGAAGCCCAAAATTTTGTTTGCTAGAGATGTTATTTCTACAAATTGATGTCCGATATTGAGATTCGTGTTTATTTAAATACATTTATTATCACTGGACAAATCATTGTTTTTAAGTTGGTTAGACTAATATTAGGTAAAGATTTATTATTTTCGTAGTATATTCTCAACCTGTTTAAGAGAATTTAAAAACAAATCAAATGATAAATCTTATCCTGTTTGGACCTCCTGGAAGTGGCAAAGGAACACAAGCCAAAAAGTTAGTTGAACACTATAATCTGTATCATATCTCTACTGGCGATATGTTCAGAGGTGAAATTAAAGGTAAAACAGAATTAGGTCTTTTGGCAATTTCATACATAAGCAAAGGCGAGTTAGTTCCCGATGAAGTGACTATCAAGATGCTTAATAAACGTGTTGAAGATAATCCGAATGTTGAAGGATTTATATTTGATGGTTTTCCAAGAACGGTTACTCAAGCTAAAGCTTTAAATGATTTTCTAGCTAAGCGTGATGATGATATTACTGCATTGACAATGCTTGATGTTCCAGAAGAAGAGTTGATTGCTAGATTACAAGATAGAGCAAAAGACTCTGGTCGTAAGGATGATGCAAACGTAGGAATAATCAAAAATAGACTTCAAGTTTATACTGACAATACTTTGCCTGTTGCTGATTATTATGAAACGAAAGGCAAAACGCATAAAATTAATGGTGTCGGTTCTATCGAAGACATCACCGTTAGATTAGTTAAAGCGGTTGACAGTGTCGTTTGAAGAGATATTCCTTTTCTTCTTAAATTAAAGAAAAGGTTGTTAGCTTTTTTCAAGTAAATGATTTACAAATTACGTTTGTGGAATATTAATTCAATATTCTGCAAACGTAATTTTTATTATACCTATAGGCTTTTAATAATCATTCTGGTTTTTTGATAATTTTTACCGTTTTCGTCCAATGGGTCATGACCTATTGCTACAACTTACTAAGAAACAATGGGTCGTGGTGACACATTGGACAAAAGAAAATTTTCATTTTGGCAAAAGTCATCAAAGAATCAACATTATTTACTAAAAGACTTCTTCTCTTAATAATCATTCTAGTTTACTGTTTTCTAATCTTGTACCTTTGCGGTAGAACCTCCATTCTAAACAATGTTTAGAATTAAGAGGTTATATACTAAAATCGTAAACCCTGTCTGTCAACAGGCGGCTTAAATCGTAAATCAATTTATGTATTATAATAATATACTTGAAACCATTGGGAATACGCCTTTGGTCAAATTGAATAAAACTGTTAAAGATATTTCTGCAACGGTTCTTGCTAAGATTGAAACAACTAATCCAGGTAATTCTGTCAAAGACCGTATGGCTTTGAAAATGATAGAAGATGCGGAAGCTAGAGGTGATTTGAAACCAGGCGGAACTATCATCGAATGTACTTCTGGAAACACAGGAATGGGAATTGCCATTGCTGCTGCTGTCAAAGGTTACACCTGTATTTTTACAACTACAGATAAGCAATCTAGAGAAAAGGTCGATATGCTGAAAGCTGTTGGCGCAAGGGTAATCGTCTGTCCAACAAATGTTGCTGCAGATGCTCCTAATTCATATTACTCCGTTGCGGAACGCTTAAACAAAGAGATTGAGAACTCATACTGGTGTAATCAGTATGATAATTTTTCTAATCGTACAGCGCACTACGAATCAACTGGACCTGAAATTTGGGAACAAACCGAAGGCAAAATCACGCATTTTGTAGTTGGTGTTGGAACAGGTGGAACAATATCTGGTGTTGGTCGCTATTTGAAAGAAAAAAATCCTGATATCAAAATTTGGGGCATCGATACTTACGGTTCAGTTTTCAAAAAATATCATGAAACGGGTATTTTTGATGAAAAAGAAATCTATTCATATGTCACAGAAGGTATTGGTGAAGATATTCTACCAAAGAATGTTGACTTTGACATTATCGACTTTTTTGAAAAGGTAACAGACAAGGATGCTGCTGTCATGACGAGAACAATCGCTTGTGAAGAAGGTATTTTAGTGGGAAATTCTGCTGGTTCAGCGCTTGCTGGTCTAATTCAATTGAAAGATAGATTGAAGCCAGAAGATGTTGTGGTCGTTTTATTCCATGACCATGCTAGTCGTTATGTTGGAAAAATTTTCAATGACGAATGGATGCGTAAACAAGGTTTTATTGATTAGGTAAATAAGATTAGATATCGGATACCTTGAAGGTATCCGATATCTAGCTTCCCAAAGATTAATAATTTTCCATGAAAAAAATATACATCGGCAGACACGCCAAATCTAGTTGGAAAGAGGTTGGTATGAAGGATTTTGATAGACCATTGAATAAAAGAGGCAAACACGATGCGCCTTTGATGGGAAAACTATTGAGAGATAGAGGTATTAAACCTGATTTTATTATCTCTAGTCCTGCAAATCGTGCGCAAACTACTGCTCAGATAATTGCGAAAGAAGTTGGGTTTCCATTAAACGAAATCGTTTTGGAGCAAGAAATCTATGAAGCGTATTTAGAAGATGTTCTAAACGTAATACAGTGTTTGCCCCAAAAAGTGGAAACCGTTTTCATATTTGGACACAATCCTGCCTTTACTTATTTAGTCAATCATTTCAATCATGGAGAATTAATTATGAATGTTCCGACTTGTGGCATAGGTTGTATTGAAACCAGCGCAAAAAATTGGTCTACTATTCATCCAGATAATTCAAAATTAGTCAGCTTCGATTATCCGAAGTTGCATTTTTATGATTAGAGTGCTCTGCAATTTGCAGTTGGCAGTGGCAGGCTAATGTTTCATAAAAAGATAGAACTACCCACTGAAATCTGCCAACTGCAAACCTTCTAGTTTCCGTCAATCATTTTAGTATTATCTTCTATGATTTCCTTTCGGGAAGACTCTTGCAAAGCCCTTACTTCTAATATATATTTAGAAATAGTTTTAATATCATCGTAAGTCAGGTAAAGAGCCGCTTTAGGGTTTTCAAGGTATTTCATTTCATAATCCAAAAATTCTCGAATAAGATTTTTCTCAACTGCCATTTTAATCGCATTACCCATATAGAATTTCTTTTTACGTTTCTTGTTATCCCAACCTTCAAATGCAATTCCGAGATTCATCAACGCTTCGTGATAACGCATTAACTCTAAGTCGTTACCTGTGGTTTCCATTTTCTGCTTATAATACGGTTCGTATTCCCAAACAGCATTGCAGGCGGCAAAAGCACGCCATGGTTCGCCATTATATTTTATTGAAATTTTATTAGCCGAAACCTTAGTTGTTTCACATTGTGGAATAAATGCCCAAGTATCATCATAAACTCTTCCATTGAATAAATATATTTCTTTCAACAATGCAATGATTTGTCTGTCATTCCGATTATACAAATGAGCCTTAGTGATTGCCTCCATCGCTTCTTCCAACTGATTGCCGATCATCAATGTCCTCGCCATTAAAACATAAGCAGGTGAATGTATTGGATTTAACCGAATAGCTTTGTGCGCCCAAGATTTTGCGTTAGTGTATTCTCTTTCTTGCAAAAAAGAATTACCTAACTGAGTCAGAATGATTGCGTTATTTTCATGCCTTTTATGCAATGCTTCAAGTATTTTCCTTTCTTTTTTATACTTACCTATTGTATGATATTTTAGTGCTTTCTGAAAAGGTTGATACAGTTGTGCGTTTTCTTCCATTTGATATTGCATCAACTCTCGTTCGCCTTCCTCGTTTTGAACAAAATAATAATCATCAGAAATGATATCCAACGATTTGACCATCATGAAATTTGTATCCTCTTTTTGGTCATAGTAGAATAAAGATTTTTTTATGATATTTTGAATATCACTTGGAGTATGCAGGTCTTGTGCATAATTCATTGAGATACTAATTAATAATATTACAATTATGGTGAATGATTTTTTCATATAATTATTTTCTAGAAAGTATTTAGTGGTGATACTAATCTATGTTTATTTCTATGGTTCTTTGAAAAATTATGTGGAAGTTTCAATATAGGCTAACGGCACACGGAAAAGCGTTTTTTCTACGAAAAATATTTTATCACATAATTTTTCAAAAGACCATTTTTATTTTAATATTAACATTGGGATTAAGGTTTTCACTTAGGAACGTATAAGAAAACCCAGTCTATTAATTTTCACTGATTATTAGCTGATGTTACACCAAACAATTAAATGATAAGACAAAAATTATCTATTTTATGACGCACCATTAGCGTATTAAAATTTCATTTTACATAACATTCATCATTAAAGTAAACGCTACATTTAACAAATAGTACCTATGATATTTTAATTTAACAGTATTTAACCAAGTAAATGTCATTTTTTTCTACAAAACAAAATAAGTAGAGTTCAATTAAAAAGTTAACTTTGTGCGCTTTCAGGAAATAGTTCAACTATTTTAAGTGGTATTATAGAATCTAAACAAATAAAATGTTACTGGTCGATACGCATACGCATTTGTATTCAGAGCGATTTGAAGAAGATAGAACAGAAGTAGTTGAGCGTGCTTTAAGTACAGGTATTCAAAGAATGTATCTTCCTAATATTGATTCTAGTTCGATAGATGGAATGCTTGAGTTGGAAAAACAGTTTCCAAACCATTGTTTTCCAATGATGGGTTTGCATCCTTGTTCTGTCAAAGAGAATTATAAAGAAGAGTTAGCGATTGTGGAAAAGTGGTTGTTTCAACGCCCTTTTGTAGCAGTTGGAGAGATTGGAATAGACTTGTATTGGGATGAAACTTTTGTAGAAGAACAAAAAGAAGCCTTCCGAATACAGATAAACTGGGCAAAAAAACTAAATATTCCTATAATCATACACGCCAGAAATGCTTTGGATATCATCATAGATATTGTAAGACAAGAAAAAGACGAAAAGCTACGTGGCATCTTTCATTGTTTTTCTGGTGATACAAAGCAAGCACTGCAAGTAATTGATTTAGGTTTTTATTTAGGTTTGGGCGGAGTTTTGACTTTCAAGAAGTCAGGTCTGGACAAGGTAATCGTTGACATCCCGATGGAACACATCGTGCTAGAAACTGATTCTCCTTATCTATCTCCTACGCCAAAACGAGGAAAGCGCAACGAAAGTAGCTATACATTATATGTAGCTCAAAAATTAGCAGACATTAAATCTATCACGTTAGAGGAAGTCGCTGCTATAACTACTCAAAATGCGAACAATCTTTTTGGGTTTCAATCAACGCTTAATGAATTTTGATAGAACAATATCGTTGACAAGCGTAATATTATAAAAAATTAGCATACGTTTTTCTATTGTTTTTCATTTCTTCTTTGTCATAAAAAAGTGAAATAGTAGACATTTAAGCCTAGATATAGGTATAAATGTGTTTTAACGAAAGAAAAATAAAGAAGATGAACATCTATGGTACAAAAAATTTTGAATTATAACTTAATTTTACAATTTTTGTGCTGTTTGTAATTCAAACGAGCGTTAATGAGATGGAGAGGTGGCTGAGTGGCCGAAGGCGCACGCTTGGAAAGCGTGTGTACTCGTGAGGGTACCGAGGGTTCGAATCCCTCTCTCTCCGCTTGATAAACTGAAAAATAGTTTTTAGTTTTTTTTGAAATTGATATATTTTTCAACCTTTTACTGTTAAAAAATGAAATAAATCACATTTGATTTCAAACATTCGTTTTTTTTCTGTAGATTTTGAGGGTATATAGATTTCAACTGAAACGCTGTTTTGTATAGAAACCAATAAATTTCTTTAACTTAATATTGTTTAACTTAATTTTAGAAAGTTAGTAAATTAAAACAATTCGAAAATCCTTTTTATTATGAGAAAATTACTTGCGCTCATTTTCATTCTAGGGTTAGCTGTTTTTGTAAACACATCAACGGTTTACGCACAAGAAGATCCTGAGACTACTACAGAAGTAGACTCTACTGCTGAAGCAGCTTCTGAAGAAACAACAACAACTGCCGCTGCTGGTGAAGAAGAGGAAATGGACTTTGGACACCAACTATTGAAGAAGTACTACATTGAAGGTGACTGGAAGTTCATGACAATGGTACTTATTTGTTTGATTTTAGGTTTAGCATTCTGTATTGAGCGTATCATTACGTTGAATATCGCTTCTGTTAACACAGAAAAGCTATTATCTAAAATCGAAGGAAAATTACAGGATAATGATTACGAAGGAGCTATGGACGTTTGTAAAGCGACACAGGGACCTACGGCATCTATTCTACATGAAGGTCTTAAAAGTGCCGACAAAGGTATTGAAGCTGTTGAGAAAGCAGTTGTATCTTACGGTGCAGTACAAATGGGTCTTTTAGAAAGAGGTCTGATTTGGATTTCATTATTCATCTCTATCGCTCCGATGTTAGGTTTCATGGGTACGGTAATTGGTATGATTTCAGCATTTGATAAGATTGCACAAGTAGGTGATATTTCTCCTGCAATTGTTGCTGATGGTATCAAAATGGCATTATTAACAACTGTATTTGGTTTAGTTGTTGCAATTATCTTGCAGATCTTTTATAATTACATCATCTCTAAGATTGATGGTATTGTAAATAAAATGGAAGATGCTTCTATTGCTATAGTTGACCTTATTTCTGCTAATAAAGCAGGTTAATATTCTATTGTTAAACCTTCATAATAATACATATTATGTATAATTTTTTCAGTAAAAACGGTCAAACTTTATCCTTTGTCATCGGAATAGCAATTTCGGCAATATTTGTAATAATGATTATTACAGGTATGAATGGCAGAGTATTAAGTTCTGAAACGTTCAAAGGAGATGATGGTGTAGTAATGGATGCGCCTCAAGTGCTTGAAAAACTTGAGACAATCAACCTGTTTGATTTCGGTTTCTACGCTACCTATGCTCTGCTTATTATAGCAGTAGCAGCAGCAGTATTATTATCTTTATTCTACTTCTTCATGAACTTTAAAGTAAGTGCATTAAAAGGTCTAGTACCAATTATTGTCTTATTTATTGTATTCTTTGTTGTTTACAGTTCATACAGTCCTGATACTTCTGATATTTATCAGGTAAAAGTAGCCAGGGATTTATTTGGTGTCGGTGACACTCAAAGTCAAATTGTCAGTGGTAGTATCTCTGCAGTAGGCTTTGGATTAGCTGCGGCTTGTATAAGTCTTGTTGTAGCAGAAGTAGTTAATATATTTAGATAATCTTTGACTAAACTTCATATTATTAACTCATTTAGTTTTTTAAATGATTGAATGAGTTAATAATGTCAAGCATAGTCGTCAAATGAATAAAATTATGCCTAGACAAAGAGGAGAAACTCCTGGTGTTAATGCAGGATCAATGGCAGACATTGCGTTCTTGCTACTCATATTCTTTCTAGTGACGACGACTATTGACATTGATAAAGGTATTCCAGTAAAATTACCGCCATATTCAGAAGAAACGCCTGAATCACAAGCGATGAAAAAACGTAATGTTTATCGTGTGGTTGTAAATGCTAATAATCAACTTTTAGTTCGTGATGAACAAATGGACATCAAAACACTAAAAGATAATGCTAAGAAATTTATTAGCAATAATGGAAAAGACCCATCATTATCTGTTAGTCCTAAAAATGCAATTATTTCATTGCAAAACGATAGAGGTACAAACTATGAAACGTACCTAACCGTTTATAATGAATTGAAGGCAGCTTATAGTGAACTATGGGATGATGAAGCAATGTTTAAATATCAACGTCGTTACAAGGACTTAGATGGAGAGCAGCAGAAAATGGTGAAATCAGATATTCCGTTAGTTATTTCAGAGGCAGATCCGACTGATTATTCAAAAAAATAATTAATGTTCTGAGTAAATAACTTTACTTAAATTTATTTTTTAACATGGCTTAAAGAAAATCTTATGTCAAAATTTAAGAAAAAGAAAGGAGCCTCTAGTCCGGAAGTATCAACGGCTTCATTGCCAGATATTATTTTCATGCTCTTGTTCTTCTTTATGGTTGTTACTGTAATGAGAGATTCAGAACTCAAAGTACAAGTAAAAGTACCACAAGGAACGGAACTTGAAAAATTAGAGCGTAAATCATTAGTAAGTTATTTATACGTTGGTGCGCCAATGCGTAAGTGGGAAGCTACTTATGGTACTGCACCTCGTTTGCAGTTAAATGACCAAATTTCTACTCCTGATGATATTTTTCGATTCATCGCTAATGAAAAAGAATCTAAAGCGGAGGCTGAACGCCCACTTTTGATCGCTTCATTACGTGTAGATAAAGAAATTACAATGGGTTTAGTGACTGATGTAAAAACCGAGCTTCGTAAAGCAGGGCAGTTGAAAATCAACTACTCCGCTACAACTCGTAGTGGTTCATTAAAGTAAGATTACTTTAATCATTAAATCACTCAAAAGGTCGATTCATCTAATGAATCGACCTTTTTGTATTTTATCTATTCCCTTCTCATAATTTTAACCGCTTATTAGACGTTATCATAACGCTTGACAAAACAAGTAATTTCATCTACATTGCGGTATGTCAAATAATGATATAAATATTTCCACATATCTCAGCCACCAATTCATCTACTACATGGTCTAAAATCTACACTTTTATTTATATAATATTCAATGCAAATCTTTCAAGATGAATACCATTATTTTGCTTGTATATTATTCGACTTGTACTTAAATATGATATTATCTATTTTAAATACAGGCGTTATACTTATAAAATTCACGGTTCTTTGAAAAATTCCGTGATAAAATAATTTTTCGTAGAAAAAACGCCTTGCCGTGTGCCGTTAGCCGTGCGCCGTCAGCCGATTTTGAGACTTCCACGGGATCTTTCAAAGAACCAAATTCACAACTATTTCAAACTAACTAGAAATGAAACAAATATTGGTCTTAGGATTAAGTTTATTTTTATTCAACATTACTATGAATGCCCAATGCACTTCGGGTAATTGTATGGATGGGAAGGGTACTTATGTCTTCAAAAGCGGCGCTAAGTATGTCGGTTCATTCAAGTCTGGAGAAATACACGGTGTAGGTACTTTATATTACTCAGATGGTAGACGCTATAGTGGACAATGGTCAAAACGCTATCAGAATGGTCGTGGTCTTATGACTTATCCTAACGGGAAAGCAGTCAAAGGAATCTGGAAAGGTGGTGAATATTACGGTACAGAAGGAATAGCAAAAGTTGATTTGCCTTCTATAAAAAACGATATAGTCGAAGTGCAAAATGGCTGTGTAGATGGCGATTGTGATAATGGCTATGGTCGTTATGTATATGCTGATGGTACTAAGTATGAAGGTAAATTCAGCAATGGTAAGAAAAATGGCTTTGGATCATGTTGGTTCAACAATGGTGAATTTTATATGGGAAATTGGAAAGACAACTATCACCATGGAAAAGGGACAAAATACCTTACTTCGGGCGACTCATTAGCTGGTAACTGGACATTAGGTGAATACATTTTACCAAGTTCAGGTGAAAATGGCTGTATTAATGGTGATTGTGATTTTGGTAGTGGTTCTTTCATTACTTCAAGCGGTGACCGTTATTTTGGTTCTTTTAAAAATGGATTATTCGATGGAGAAGGAACTTGTTACTATTCAAATGGTGATAAATACATTGGAGAATGGAAAAAGAATACGTTCGATGGAGAAGGCACGATGTACTTCGCTACAGGTATAACGGTTAAGGGTATTTGGGAAAACGGTGCAATCAAAGAAACGGAAGATCAACTCGGTGATGAGTTAGTCAATACGAATACAGATACGGAAAAACCTAAGGTAGATGATGAAATGAAGGTTTATGCTGTTGTTGTTGGCGTTGCCAATTACAATCATATGCGTACGCTGAACTATACGGATGATGATGCTTACCGTCTTGCTATGTTTTTACGTAGTCCAGAAGGTGGCGCATTACCGCAAAATCAAATTGCGATTCTAATTGATGAAGATGCTACGAAGAGTAAAATTCTTCAAACAATGCATGATATTTTTGCTAGAGCAGATGAGAACGATATGATTATGTTCTATTTTTCTGGTCATGGTTTGAAAGGTTCTTTCATTCCTAGTGACTTTGATGGTTTCAATAATCAAATCTCTCATGCTGACATCAATAAGGTGATGGCAAAGAGTCCAGCTAAATTCAAGGTTTGTATCGCTGATGCTTGTCACTCTGGTAGTCAAGAGGAATTTGCCGCTAAAAGTATCGAAAGTACTTCTAATGTTATCGCTTCTTATTACAAGGCATTTGATAACATTAGTAATAGTACGGTTCTTTTATTGTCTTCTAAAGCGGAAGAGAAATCATTAGAATCAAGTGGTCTTCGTCAAGGTATCTTTAGTCATTTCTTGATTAGAGGCTTGAGCGGTGAAGCTGATTATGATAAAGATCGGATTGTACAAATTGACGAATTGTATCACTTTATTAATGTAAATGTAAAAGCATATACTGGTAAAAAACAATCTCCTATCATCAAAGGTACTTATGATGAAAATATGCCTATGTCTATTATTAAAAGATAATTCTTTCATGAGAAGTCAGATGCCAGATCGTCCCGAGTGCTCGGGACTGTCAGAGGTCAGACAAGGTTATAGGTTAATAATCGCTTATTTAGAACAACATATTGATATATATTTTTGGAAAGGCTTTGGAGTTCATTTGACTTCAAAGCCTTTTTTGTATTTAAATTAGAGGAAGACACAAATATTAATTAAAACAACAACTGTCCATAATACGGTTCGATACCAATTTGTAGCAATCAATTTTTCAATAGTAGGTGAATGAAAACCTGATTGCTGCAATGAAGTATGGCAAGGAATAGACAAAACAGCCGTTGATAACCAAACTAATCCAATACAAACAGCAGATATTAAAGTCATCCAATCAAAATTATAGTATAATTGATACGCCGTTGCTACCGCTTGCAGTAACATCAATGGTGCTACAAAGTAAGTAATCAAGCCCATGTATCGAGTATGCCAGAAGTCAAATTTATCTACATCAACGTATCGGAATGATGGATAAATAATAATTTGTACCAACCAAATAAGTATAAACAAGCTAACGTCTATACTCCATTTCAATAAAAGAATCGTATTCATTGTTTTTCCTTACAAAACTTAATAATCAACATATAGTTCATTCAATTTATTTTTAGGTGAAAATATAATTACACGATACAATGCTTTCGTAAGTACCAATTAAATAAGTCTATTCTACGCTAAAAACTACTTAGGAACGTCAATCAAATAACTTCGACCATTATTTTTTTACAAAGACATCTTGCACGTCAAAAGGTTCATTTTTATATCTCATCCCTTTTAGAATAAAGTGAGAACACTTTTCACACTACTGTACATTTTAGAAGTCAGCGGTCAGAACTACCGATTACTATCGGTATCGCTGTCAGAACGCCTACGGCTGTCAGAAACAAACAAATAATATAATTT
>CAZMEH010000572.1:0-2173 GCA_964564885.1 uncultured Saprospiraceae bacterium
ATTCCTATACTTCAGCTATTTTTATTTCGGTAGCTTGGGCTACCAAAGTAAAAATGAGCTTCGTTTTGAAAATCAAGCGTTTATCAATAGTCTTAGCATGAGTTCTTAAACAAGTTCAATAAGGAATGTATAAAGAATAAATTATAACAGTTTGAGAATGTTTTCATGACTTGAATTGGTGCTAAAGAAGCAGTCAAATGTTATAAGTTATTTTTCACAAGTTCATGGCCATAAATTTAAACGAAAAAAATTATACAGAATAAATTTTTAAAAAAATGCGATCGAGCCTGTAATAAAATGAGTCAACTTAGAACTAATGGGGCAAACGTTTAAAAATTATTCAAAAGATAGTAGCTACTTCTGAAAATATTTAAATCAATCTACAATGAAAATCATTAGTTCATTTCTATTCGCTTTAGTTATTGCATTTGCAGTGCAAGCACAAGATTATACATTTGATATAAAAGTCAAAGGTAAAGGTCAGCCGATTGTTCTAATTCCAGGCTTGACTTGCGGTGCGAGTGTTTACGATGAAACAGTTGAAAAACTAAGCCAAAACTACGAATGTCATACATTGACTTTGGCAGGTTTTGCAGGTCAACCGCCATTGAAAGACGTGAAAATGCTTTATACAGAAGCATTTAAAATAGAGATTATAAAATACATTGAAGACCAAAAACTAGAAAATGTTATCTTGATTGGACATAGTTTAGGCGGTTTTTTAAGCCAAATGATAGCTATGGAACAACCAAAATTCCTATCGAAAGTCGTGGTCATTGATGCACTTCCATTTCTACCCGCAGCTTCCAATCCTTACGCTACAGCAGGTATTCAACAAAAGCAAATTGATGCTTATATTGCTGGTTACACAGGAAAATCAGAAAAGGAATGGAGAAAAATGCGTCTGCCTTCGGCTCAGTTTTTAGCTTTGGATACTACAAGATGGGAAACGATTATTGATTTTGCAATGGTGTCAGATTTAGAAACAGAAGCGAATTGTTTTGGTGAATTGATGGGAACGGACTTGAGAAGTGAACTAACAAAAGCAGAAGTGCCAATGCTAGTTTTGGCAGCATGGGCAAAAAATCCAAGTTACCCGATGTTTTCAAAGTCCTACGTAGAAAGCATGTATAATAGTCAATATAAAGCCGCTAAGAATTGCAAAGTTCAAGTAATCGAAAACACAAAACATTTCATTATGTACGATGATTTCAAAGCGTATATTAAAGTAATTGAAAGTTTTATAAAAATGTAGTGAGTAGGCGAGTGAATTGCAAAGTTGGGTAGTTAAAATCAAAATAATTAAGTTTTACAAAAACTTGCCTAATGACAAACGTACGCAAAACACAATTTTTAATTACCAATTATTCGGTCAATCCTCATGAATATATTTCCTAATTCTTAATTACAAAAAGTGGTTTTAGAGCAAAAAGAAGAATTATTCAATCAACTTTTGAAGCAATCGAAAGGTAGTATTTATCGAGTTTGCAAAGCGTATTTGTACGATGCGCAGCAAACCGATGATTTGTACCAAGAGATACTGATTGAGATTTGGCGAAGTATGGAACGATTTCGCAGCGAAGCGAAATGGAATACATACATCTACCGAATTGCGGTAAATACGGCAATTAAGTACAATCTGAAAGTCAAAAAATCCAAAATAAAAATAATTGAAAACTTTCCTATAACAACACTTGAAGAAAAAATAGCACTCGAAAATCGCTTTGAACAAATGCACAAAGCGATTCAGCAACTTAGACCGCCAGACCGATTATTGATTTCTTTGGTTTTGGAAGATTTGTCTTACAAGGAAATAGCCGATATTTTAGAGAGTAAAGTCAATTTGATTGGCGTGAGGATTAACCGCATCAAGCAGCGAATTATTAAAATTATTGAAAATTCAGAAAAGAGATAAAAGAGCAGCGAATAGAGATTATTTTTGAAATAATTAAAATGAATAATCCTTGTTCTCTGCTATCTCTTCTTCAAAAGTAAACCGTAAATAACAATGAGCAATATATTTGAAGATTTAAAATCAGAATGGAAAAATCAATCGGTTGACGAAAGCGAAATTGATATTAAAAACTTGCAGAGTAGGGCAGAGGCTTCACTGAATAATCAGCAACGAACGCTTGTTTTTACTAGCCTAAAGGTGTCTATTGCTTTTGCTGCG
>CAZMEH010000573.1:0-1567 GCA_964564885.1 uncultured Saprospiraceae bacterium
TCATTAAACCCATAGCTTATATTTTTTGATGTTATAAAATTGATTTTTTTATAGTAATTTTCTTTTTTCTCTTTGAAATTCTTCATCTGTCAACAATCCTTTTTGCTTTAAAGCCGCTAAGCGTTCTAATTGACCAATACTATCTCTTGAATTAGATGAAGTATTATAACTCTTCTTTTTCTTACTAGAAGATCCTCTTACTGCTTTAATAATGAGCCATATAATTAAGGCAGGAATAGCGACAACAAAGAGTATTACTATCATTTCTGGCCCTACAAAACTGAATAAGAACATATTTTTTATTTTTTGATTAGTATTAATATTAATTCAGGAATCGCTACGAAACTAAAAAAAAAAGACAAAACATTATACAATGTTCTATCTTTTTTATAACATTTATCTCAATCCGAAGGTATTCTAATAGATTTGAGCTCAAAAAAGGCTATATTTTTTAAACATCCGAAGTTGAAGTCAATATTTTATAGTTTTCATATTCCAAAGAAGCCGTTCTGTTTCCCTCTATTTCAACTAAAACAGGAAAAGAAGCAGCTTTCAGATGCACAGTAGGAAACCAAACTCGATCTAGAGGCACACAAATAAATAAACCATTTTCATCTCCTAAAGCAGCAAATTTTGCACTTGCAGATTTATAGTTTGGAGTATCAAAATGATTTTGCACCACTGTTTTAAAACCTAAAACATCGGCAACAGGCAAGCCAATTTCACTAACAGCATAAATACTCTCCATCGAAAAATCCGTTTCAGCGTGATTATCTAAATCATGTCGAGCAATCAATTCTCCGATATTACCGACGCTATCATAGAAATACAAAGCGTGCGCATTCCAATGAGAAAGATCAATCGTATCGTTTCCTTTTTCGTCTTTGATGAGCGTTACTCTTTTGGAAAGCCATTGTTTTGCGGCTTCTATTTGATTGGCAGGAATGTTTAAAGCGTAATGATAGGTTGGATGTTCAACCTCATTATTCAATTCAAAGGTCAAAATGGATTCTCCTATTTGAAAAGAAACAAGGTTTTCTGATCTGTTTTGAATATGGAAACCTAAGGTTTTATTATAGAAATGAGTGACTGCGTTTAAGTTATTTGTTGCTAGTACTAAGGTTTTGATTTTCATATTTATTTATTTAATATTAAACATATTTATTAGCTAAAGAGTTGAATACTATTTAGTTATGAATTATCAGTATACTAAACAGGTTGGACGAAAATACAGATTTTGAGGCTGTCTGCCGGCAAAGGCAGGTTAAAACCTAGCTGTCAGACGAATTTAAGTCGTCTGACAGCTAGGTTTTAACCTGTGAAAGTGTACATTTGTCTCGCCTGTCCCGAAGCCTCGGATTAGCGTCAAGTAGATTAATAATTAACTGATTATCAGCGTTTTACATCTATTTCCACGTGCTTTAGCTCGTGGATTTGAATTTTAAAAAAACTAGGACTTTAGTCCAACATTGTGCTGTGTTGGGCCAATCCCGATAGCTATCGGGACGATTTTTTCTTTTTACTTTATCCACGAGCTAAAGCACGTGGCAATAGATATTTTAAATAT
>CAZMEH010000574.1:0-1676 GCA_964564885.1 uncultured Saprospiraceae bacterium
TTTTGTGCTTTGTTGGTGGCGGTATTCAATTCTTACGATATAATTTTCTGGTGTAAGTTCAAATAATTCAGTATCCATTAAGTCTGGATTTTTGATGAAACTAATTTTAGGAGAATTACCATAAACGTCACTTACAAGATATAAATAATAGTTTTCTAATTCTTTAGATTTTCCTAATTCATTTCGTGTTATATAGAAACTCTTATTTGAAATTGACTTTACTTCTATTTGCATTGGAGTTCCGTTGATTTCGTATGAATTTATATCATATCCCATTTTTGGATTTTTTGAAGGAAGCATTGAGACAAATTTACTTAATTCACTATGATTGGAGTCTAATAACTTTTTCTTTTCTTGGCTAAAAACTAACTCTTCTGCTCTAAGTCCTTTTAAAATTTTCTTATTATTTATTTCTGAAAAGTCAATTTCAACATTTTCGCTGACAACTTTATCAGTTGAGCCTTTCTCCTTCTTTTTAATTAGCTCTAAATTCAATTCTTCTATACTAGGTTCTATCACTTCTTCAATTGGATTCTGATATTCTCTTCTCCCAATTGTCCAAAGAAATGAGTGAGCATCCAAAAAGTAAACTTCATCTTCTAATTTGCTTGTCAAATAATTTTGCACTGATTTTATTGAATTCAAATATTCTACATAATTCCCCCAACTACACTTATGAGAGGTTTTGACTTCAATACCTAATTTATTAAAAGCATTGTCAAAGAATTTAGGAGCAATAGGAGCAAATTTTCTTCTATTCTTAACAAAACATAAATAAGCAAGCAAATCGTATCTTCTCCCTATAAGTTTAGTTAAATTATCGAAATAGATTCCAATATTATCATTTGTAAAGAGTTTATACAAGTTTTCTTCTACTTGAAATAATTTATCTTCTGATGCTATTTTCAAATTATAATGAGAAACAGCTTTTTCTCCTCTTTTAGGAATCCATTGAACTAAATTATTAGATTCTATTTCAATTGCTGCAACTACTGCGTTTCTTATTTCGCCTGTACCAATGTCTTCGGCACTCCATTTATTAAGAGATAATTTTTCATTAGCAACTTTATAAATTTCATCTTTATATTGTTCTCTTTCTTGGAAAAACTCATGATTCATTGAGTTGAAACCTTTATCATAAGATTCAAGAAGGAAATGGTTTAAAGCATTGTACTGTTCTTCTATTTTTGAGTACTTCATATTTACTTGAGTCTAGGTTTTACTTTTTTATCGCCACCAACGTCCCGCAACAATGACGGTGACAGCTTTTGCTGGCACTGACAAATGTTGCTTTTGTTGGCTGACGTATTTTTTATTTATTTGTTAATAAACCCTTTAAGCCTTGTCGGTGATAAATTATTTTTGCTGCTTCTAATTCTTCTTCAATTTTAGAATTTGTATTATCCTCAGTGATTTCTAAGGGAATATTATTTTCATTTAATAGTTTGAAAACTTCAATATAATCATTTCTAGTTTCGATTGATGCCTTTTTCTTTGTCTTTTTATAGAGTATAGTTTTATGATGACCTCCATGTACGGTTTCAAATTTTGCATATAAAATATCAGAATAAAATATTTTTCTCCTCCAAAAAAGAAAAGGATAAGATATGATTACGTAAGATTTATAAAAGCTATTTGAATTGATTGCATAAAAAGTTAGCAAGAAACCAATAATA
>CAZMEH010000575.1:0-9380 GCA_964564885.1 uncultured Saprospiraceae bacterium
AAAACTAAAAAATTATATAAAAAAGCCTATATTTAGATGTCAAAAAAGAACTAACATAGATATTTATAAATAAATACAATAAAAAAGGCTCGTTAAAAGAATAATTTATGTCGAAACAGCCCGTAATTTTCCTAGCTTTTGCAAATAGTCAAGATGCATATCTAGACATGTTAAAGCGTGAAAGTAGGAATATCAATCTTGCCTTAGAATCGCTAGAAGACAAACAACTTGTCAAAATTAGTAGAGAAGAGAGCGCAGGTATTGAAGAAATATTTCACAACTTTAATCGCTTTAAAGGGCGTATTTCTATATTCCACTATGCAGGTCACGCAGATGGAAAACAACTTCATTTGGATGGTGATACTTTTGTTAATTCAGATGGGCTTGCTGATTTGTTTGGTAGCGAAAGCGCACTCAAATTAGTGTTTTTGAATGGCTGTTCGACCAAAGGGCAGTTAGATAAATTGATGGAAATAGGCATTCCTGCAGTCATAGCTACGTCTGTTGCTATCAATGATACCAAAGCTACGGAGTTTGCAGAGCATTTTTATAGAGCGTTAGCCAATAAAAATACGATTAAAAATGCCTTTAAATTTGCATCTACCTTTTTAAAAACCAAATATAAAAATATTAACGAACCAACGGTTGAAAGTCATCGTGGTTTGAAGCTTCGCAGAGAGAAAACAGGTGAAGAAATGCCTTGGGGCTTGTATTTTAAAGAAGGTGCGGAAAACGTTTTGGATTGGACATTGCCAACTACTTTTGTGCCGCCTGCGCCTGTTCGACCTGATACAGATTATGAAGTCAACGATTATATTTATCCTGTGATGGACTCAATGGTACATTACGAGCCTAATCTTGAAAAAGAACTGATTGATCGTGATGGAGAAGCGATTGATGACCGTGAATACTTAGCAAAAATAATTGAGTTTTTTCCGTGGCCGATTGGTGCACAAATCAGAAGATTGGTCTCGAACGATCCAGAAATGAATAAGCCGACGCTTACTCGTTTGGAACAAATTTCGAGTACTTACGTCGTTACAACACAATTGTTGTTTTATATTTTGTTGGCTCAAATATGGCGAGCAAAAGAAGAGGGTTCGGAAAATATTCCACCTGTTTACTTCTTGGATGCGCTGACAATGGGACGAGAAAGCTTCGAGATGTTTGATTTTATGGCACATATCAAACAGATATTACAGGTGTTTAAAGAAAGTAAATACGATCTGTTTGTTGATGAATTTGGAGAAATTCTGGAAGCAATAGAAGCTAAGTCAGATTTTTATAATTCTTATTTATATCTAGAATCTGTTCGTAGTCGAATGAACGAGAAAGGTGAAAACCTAGAAGCTGAGGTATATCAAATATGTGTTGATGCCGAATATGCGCTTTCTATTATTTTGAGTAAAGCAGCGTGTTTAGTGAAATATCATATGATTACCGTTCGAGATATCGTATTGGTCAATCCAATTCATAGAGATGAAACTTTCAATCACTATATGGGACGTTTGAATGCGCAGGAAGGTGATTTCCTTTCTTTATTTAAAAAGCCACGAACGTATAATAAATACACAGATAGTCGTTCCGTTTTATTGGTGAAAGACCTGAAAGATGTAGAGCATTACCTCAATTTATCGCCGTTTGTGATTGATAAAAATGCTTTTGGTGACGCTAAGGCTACGGCAATGGATTTGTTTATGTACGCTTATCATGAGGATAAAGAGTTTTGGTATTTGGTGAGCAATCAATCCATTTATCGGGCAATGGATGAAGATTCTGATAAGATTCAAACAGGTCATATCGATGCGCCAGAAGTAGAAAGTAAGAGTAGAAGAACAAGGTTAAGAGGTAGACGTTCTAGTACAACGGAAGCTGCTGCAAAGCCTTACGAAACACTTAAAGAGCAATTTCATTCCTTTCAAGCAGCGTTGGTAGGAAATGAGTAATTAATTAGGAATTAAGAATTAAGAATGCTAGTGTTTTGTGTTTTGTTTTATTAGGAAAAATTAGTGTGATTTTTATAAATTGTTTTAATGAAAATCAATTAGCACTGATAACTAGTAACGAATAACAAACTACGAATAACCAATCGTAATGGGAACAGAAAAAAAATCTATAGATACTATAAAAAGTCCTTTTAAATTTTTGGATGCTTACGACAAAGAAGATAAAGAAATCTTTTTTGGTCGGGAGGCTGAAACGGACGAACTTTATGACAGAGTCTTTGAAACAGACTTGATCTTACTTTATGGTGCGTCAGGTACAGGTAAGACGAGTTTGATCAATTGTGGTTTGGGTAATAAGTTTGACGGAGCAGACTGGATGCCTATGTTTATTCGTCGAGGCGACAACCTTATTCATTCATTAAATTATGAAATACAGGAAGCCTCTGTTCGGAAGATGCCTGTTGATGTAAAGCTTTCCAAAAGGATTCGTTCGCTATATTTGGATTACTTCAAACCGCTTTACCTTATTTTTGATCAGTTTGAAGAACTATTTATCTTAGGTACAAAAGAAGAACAGGATGAGTTTTTTAAAGAAATAAAAATCTTGCTAGATTCTGGTTTGCAATGTAAAGTGCTCATTAGTATGAGAGAAGAATATATTGCTTTCCTTTCTGACTTTGAAAAAATAATTCCAGAATTATTTGATAATCGTCAGCGTATTGAAAAAATGAATACCGCAATGATTCGTGAAGTGATTGCAAATACAACGATTGCGTTTACGGAGCAAGGATATCGAATGGATATCGTGGATGAAGAGAAAACAATGGATATGATTATTGAAAACTTGATGGACAAACGCAAAGGAATTGACCTAGCAAACCTTCAAGTTTATCTGGATAGATTATATCGAAAAGATGTTGAACGAAGAAAAGAGACCAGAGATTATATCTTAATTGATCCAGGTTTGGTCAGGAAAACAGGAGAATTAGAAGATGTTTTGGCAGAATTCTTGGATGAGCAAGTAGAAGTGATTGAAGAAGAGTTAGAGGAGAAAGGAGTGAAGAAGAAAGGTATTCCAATGGACGTTTTATTCGCACTAGTGACCGATAACGGCACAAAAAAATCTATGACAGTTACCTTGATTAAGGAAAGCTTAATGAAAAGAAAGAAAATCGGAGGTGAATATATTGATTATTGTATCGAACGTTTTAAGCAAATGAGGATTCTCAGAGAGTTATCTGAAAAATAAAATTTTACATTATTATGAAATAAGTGAAAGTTGGCATTGAATTTGAATTGTTATAATTGTGGTCATGGGAAACACACTATAATGAACATTTATTTTACAGAAAATTAGTTTTACAACTCGCCTTTAATAGTTGCTCAAATTAAAATATGGGTAAGAATTTTCGGAATTCAGACTAGTACTGAGGTGATGTTGTATATTTTCAAATATTGCAAAATACGCTATAAAAACTTTTTATTAAATACTTACTAACACACTTATTCTATTTTCAAAAAAATTATTAATACATCTTCCATTTATACTTTAAAAACACACTAAAGGCTGAAGGTGTATGTGTATTATAGGATATTATCTCTTAATACATTTATTAAAAATTTTAGGATCTCTTACCTTTTTTAAGGTAAGGGATTTCTTTTTTTAAGGGCAATTGAATACTTGAATTTAAAAATTTTGGTTCTTTGAAAAATCCCATGGAAAAACGCTAGATACAAATTTTAGCCAAATTTTAGTTACGGGGCAGGCTGCCGACTTCGCAACTATTTCATGATTTTTCAAAGAACTATAATTTTCAAGTATTCAATTGCTTTTATCTACAAATCGTCCTCAATAGATTTTATCAAATTTTTAATTCCGTCTTGTGCTTCTTTAAATAAATCTTTCAATCCACCATTTTCAATCAACTCTTCTTTGATGTAAATAATGATTTCTTCAATACCACCTAAAATAGCAATAGCACCTTCTTTTACGGTTTGAATAATTTTATTTTGTGTATTTGGGTTGCTAATTTCAGCAATAAGAGAACTTCCGTAGCGTGATAATAGATAAGAAAGCGTGCCTTGCCAAAATTCCGTTTTTTCAGAAAGACTCATTTCTTCTTCAAATTTAGGATAACAACTGGCAACAAACTGCTCAAATTGTTCGTCTTCTCGTTCCCAGCGTTCGTCAGAAAATTTGCGATCAGACTCTGATGCATGCTCCACTAATTGTGAGAATTTTTTAGAAAACCGTCTTTTTGAATAACTACAAGATTCTGTATCGCAACTGCTAAACATGATTAGTATAGCACAGGTCGTTAGCATTAGTTTTTTCATTAGATGTTTTTTTATTAAAGGAATAATGGAATATTCCAACCAAAAATAAAGACTTGAAAGACCAATCTATTGAATATTCGAGGAATAAGATTTAAATTTCGACAGTTTTTAGGATTTCTTGACTTTTTGGTTTTTTACTAGCGAGATAAACACCAAAAAATATCAAACTAGCGGCTGCAATTTTTATTACAGTCAATTCATCTTTACCTGCGGCAATGGCAATAATTGCAGCAATAACGGGCTGTGTATAAACGTAAGTTCCAACAACCGTTGAAGGCAAATGCTGTAAACCAAACGAATAAAACAAATAAGTAAAAACGGTAACAAACAGTAATATATATGCAATGTACCAGTATATATGAGCTGGAATGACTGCCCAGTTTGTCTTAAGTAACTCGGGCATGCAAAACGGCATACAATAGATTGTTCCGAAAGTAAAGACCCATTTTAGAATAACGATGTTGTCATATTTCTTAACCAACGGTTGACTTATCAAAAGATAAGTTCCAAAACAACAAGCATTGATAAGTATTAAAATATCACCAAATTGGCTAGAAAGGTTAAAAGAAGAGCCATTACCAGCAAGTATAATCAGGAATGCACCTAGACAACCAAACCCAATTCCAATCATATTGAGTGTAGAAACTTTTTCTTTAAAAACGAGGACTGCACCGAGAAAAACGATGATAGGCATCATCAGCATGATAACCGCCGCATTGATAGGTGCGGTCATCGAAAGTCCCATGAAAAAAAGGATTTGATTGATGAATGCACCGAAAAAAGCACAAATTAACAGCAGTTTAAAATCTTTCTTATCAACTTTAGGAGAAGGAAAAAAGAAGAGATGCAATATCCAAAATGAGCATGCGCCAAACAAGACACGCATCATCACGATGCCTAGCGGCGATATAAACTCCGGCATGACTTCTTTGGAAATCGTATAATTTGCACCGTAAATCAACATGACAAAAAATAATGCAAAATGTGCTTGAAGCGCTTTTGATATCTTCATAGTATTAGTTTTTCAATTGTCTCTCTTATACAAATACTCATCTGGTGACTTAAAGTCATCAGATGAGTAAACCACAATATAATTTGCTTTTTTTTAAGCAAGAAAGGCAGTAAAAACAAAAGAAGCAACAATATAAGAAATAACGCCAGCCATATAACCTCCATAGACATCAGTTGGTCTTTCTGTTTTTAGTATTAAACGAGCCGTTCCCATTAATCCAGCTAAGATAAAAATGACTTGAAGTGCAAGGATCAGGTTTTGACTAGAATCGCTAAAAATATGGCCAATACCCATTGCTAATAAAATACCCATTCCAACGGTGTAAACACTGATTTTAGAGAAATTATTAATGAAAAATGCGACAAAAAGCCCAATTGTAGCTGCTAGCATAAAGACTTTAAAAACATCTGGTAACTGCGGATTATTATAAGTATTATAAAATATCCACAAATAAAAAACACTGGTTGCGATGTACGGACCAATACGTTCTTGATGATCTTCCATTTTAAAATCCTCAAGAAATCCTAAATACTTCATGACTAAAATACCAAAAGCAGGAAGCAAAGCCGTTGACATAAAAATACGAATGACCATTACATCATAAATTGCCATTGCGCCTTGAAAGTTGGTACTTCCAAAAGCAAATGGATTCATCCAGATTAAAAATAGCAAACCATAGGTGACTATCAAAATAGGGTGAAGAATGATTGAAATTGCTTTCGCAAATATTTTTAAAAAGTACATTTCAAATTGTTTATTTGTGAGAAGTCAGCGGTTCGATCGTTCGCTTTATCTGCCTGTCGGAAGACAGGCTCATTGACAGAAGTCAGATCTCTTTTAATGTTGTTTGAGCTTGTCGTAAATCTAATTACTTATTTTAAAATAAAAACTCGTTTTCCGTGTAAAGAAAACGAGTTTTTATAGTTCTTTATTCAAATGCTTTGCGGTATGATTTATATCGTCAAGCGAAAAATGAACGTCTGTCAACCGTCAAGCCTGCTTACCAGCAGACAGGGCGAAGCCGTTTATCTATCGTTTTGAAATTATCTTCTTTTACTTTTACGACCTAAGCGACTATTTTTAGGTTTTCTCATTCCTGCACCACCGCCAGCACCAGCTTGTTGCTTACTCATTTTGTGCATCACTTTACGCATCTCTTCAAACTGTCTGATAAACTGATTGACTTGCAAAAGTGAGTTTCCACTACCTGCTGATATTCTGCGCTTACGGCTAGCATTCAACCCATCAGGATGAGAACGTTCGTGAGGCGTCATAGAAAGAATGATCGCTTCAATACGTTTGAAAGCATCATCATCTATATCAAGGTTTTTCGCCAATTTACCCATTCCAGGAATCATCGAGATTAAACTCTTGATGTTACCCATTTTCTTGATATGGTTCAATTGAGAAAGGAAATCGTCAAAATCAAATTGATTTTTGCTAATACGTTTTTGAAGACGAGCTGCTTCCTTTTCGCTGATTTGCGCTTGCGCTTTTTCAACTAAAGAAACAACATCACCCATATTCAAAATACGGCTTGCCATACGATCTGGATAGAAGACATCAAGTGTATCAAGCGTTTCGCCCTGACTGATATACTTGATTGGCTTTCCAACGGTATAACGAATAGAAAGTGCCGCACCACCACGAGTATCACCATCGAGTTTTGTCAAAACAACTCCGTCGAAATTGATGATATCATTAAAGGCTTTTGCAGTATTAACCGCATCTTGACCTGTCATCGAATCCACAACAAAAAGCGTTTCGTTTGGCGAAATAGCTTCTTTGATGTTAGAAATCTCTGTCATCATCGCTTCATCAACCGCTAAACGACCCGCAGTATCGACAATCACGACATCGTGTCTGTTTTTTTGTGCGTAATCGATAGCGTTCAAAGCAATCTGAACAGGATCTTTAGTATCCACTTCTTTGTAGACTGGAACGCCGATTTGCTCACCGAGCGTCATCAACTGATTAATCGCAGCAGGACGATAAACATCACAGGCTGTAAGAAGTGGATTTTTATATTCTTTTGTTTTTAATAAACGGGCAAGTTTACCAGAGAATGTTGTCTTACCAGAACCTTGAAGACCCGCAATCAAAATTACAGTAGGTTTACCACTCAAGTCAATCTTAACCGCTTCTTTACCCATCAATTCAGTCAACTCGTCATAAACGATCTTGACCATCAACTGACCTGGCTGAACAGCAGTTAATACTTTTTCACCAAGGGCTTTGTCCTTGATTTTATTAGTAAACTCTTTAGCAATATTGTAATTTACATCGGCTGCGACCAATGCTCTTCTAATTTCTTTAACGGACTCAGCTACGTTTAACTCCGTAATTTTTCCTTCTCCTTTTAGACTTTTAAACGCACCTTCGAGCCTTTCCGATAAATTATCAAACATCTGATTGGTATATTTAGAATTATTATTGTCAAAATCTTGAAACGCAAAAGATATTGCATTTTTAATTTGAATGCAAATATAAGAATATTGTTGAATTGTAAATGTTCATTTTTCTGATAAATTGCAGAAGAATCGATTAGAATTCTGACAAATCAGGTTTTTTTATTTGTTTTCGTAAATTTATTTTGTGTAATATGCGATGAATTTTTAAATAACTTCAATATATCAAAATGAAAGACATAAAATTAAGCGGTATAGTGGTTACTAGTTTGGCAATTATTCTTTTATACTTATTTATGATGCAATCATCTTTGTTTATAGGTGATTTGACAGGGAAGTATGTTTTGCATAGTGATGGGAATTGTCATTTTTTATCTTTCTATTCAGATACTTTAGTATTAAAAAAAGATGGTTCTGTTGAAAGTAGGAATTTTAGAGGAGAGGCAACATATACAGTTGATATCGGTGCTTTTGAAAAAAGAATAGACATATCTTATTATTACGGTAAGGAAGGTATGGGAATGCCTATCGAACGTAATTGGCTTGGTGAGATTAAAATTAGAGTTTGTGTGGATTTGGATACATATTATTTAAAAATAAAATGAAAAAACTATTTATTAGCGTAAGACTACTGTCGGGATTAAAAAAGTAATTATCGAAACTTAGTGAAGGGAAATAAATAACTAGCTCCATTATTCTTTTTATTTTGTCCAATAACCTGCCTGCCAAAGGCACGACAGGTAGGCTCATTCTTGAAAAAAATAAAGTCGCATAGTGGAGCAACTTATTTATTCTTCTTCACTTATCTACCCATTAAAATAAAACTAGACCAAAAAATAGGCGAAGCTGTTTTAGGGTTTTGCAACATAGATAGTTTTGCTTGATGTAATGCTTTGGAATAATCCATTCCTAGGTTGATGTTTTTATAAAAATTTATCATTAAATGAGCCGTAGCTTGATCTTGGACTTTCCACAATGAAAAAATAGTATTAGGCACGCCAGCATAGAGAAAACTACGATTGATGCCCAGCAAACCTTCACCTTTGATGAGTTGTCCCATGCCACTTTCGCAACTACTCAAAACAACTAAGTCGGCAGAAATATCCAAATGTTCTATTTCATTGATAAAAAGCATACCATCTTCCGAACTGCCTACTTGCTCATCTATGCACGCAACGCCAGAAAACTGAGGATGAGCATAATTGGCAAAACTATGAGAAGCAATGTGAACAAAGCGATGAGGTTGTTCAAGATGTAGCTTTAATTGTTTTTCATTGGCTTTTTTTCTTAATAATAATGTGCTACTCGGCGAGTTTCCTAACAGTTCATTAATAGTTTCTATTTCTTTCTCAGAATAGATAAGTTTAGGTTTTTCCGCTTCTTCTGCAAAGCATCGGAAAGTATCCCAAACATCAGTATCTGAACGTAAATCACTATCCGTAGAACCTTCATCAAAAACAGGCGCAAAGCCTAATACACTGTTTTTTTTGCCTTGCCAGATATTCTCTAAACTATAAGCCCAAAGTCCTGTAGAGTAGTGATAAGTGATTTCAAAATCACGTAATAAATAATCCAAACTTCCTAAATCATTTGATTGATTAGAGGTCAATAACGCTTCAAATGGCAATAAGTGTAAAGCATCATCTCGAATAATAATTAATCGCTTTTTGTTGACTA
>CAZMEH010000576.1:0-2202 GCA_964564885.1 uncultured Saprospiraceae bacterium
GATTGGTTTCTTTTTGGCGATGCGTGCTTTTAGTGAAGAAAAACAGGCAAACGGCCATCATTTTTTGTATTTAAATATTGATGACACAAATAATAAACAGGATTTTTCTGCTAATCTGAATGTGTTAATGGAGCGTTTCAATATTCAACATTTTGAATATCAATTGCCTGACGAATATCGTTTGGATGAACAAGTTCGGTCGTTTAGCGAAGGGCTTTCTATTTCTCATAAGGGATATGACACGGAGCATTTCTTAACAAAACGAGATACGGTTTCTGAATTGTTTAAAAATAAGAAAACGTACCTGATGGAAACGTTTTACAGAAAAATGCGGAAACAGTATGATATTCTGATGGAAGTAGATGGAAAAACGCCATTGACTGGAAAATGGAATTATGATGCGGCTAATCGTAAAAAACTACCTAAAAAAATAGATCTTCCGCCAGCTAAGCATTTTTTGCGTGATGTTAGCGAGGTAGAAAAAACAATTCGAGCAGCAGGAATTGCTACAATTGGAAATGTGCAAGCGGAGCGTTTCAATTGGGCAATAACCCGAGCAGAATCGTTGGAACTTTTAGAACATTTTATAAAAATTAGATTGCTGCATTTTGGAACATATCAAGATGCGATGACGGAACGAAATTACTTGTTATTTCATTCTAAGTTGTCTTTTGCGATGAATGTAAAATTGCTGAGTCCGTTGGAAGTGGTGACGGCTTGTGTGAGCTATTGGGAGAAACATCAAGACACCGTTAGTATTGCTCAATTAGAAGGTTTTGTTCGACAAATTATTGGTTGGCGTGAATACATGCGTGGTATTTATTGGGCAAAAATGCCTAAATATTCTACGATGAATTATTTTAATCATGAAGCGGCATTACCTGATTTCTTCTGGACTGGAAAGACGAAAATGAAGTGTTTGAGCCATTCTATTGGTCAATCTTTGGACTACGCTTATGCGCATCATATCCAACGATTAATGGTTACGGGTAGCTTTTCTTTGCTGCTCGGCGTTCATCCCGATGAGATTGATAAATGGTATTTGGGTATTTATATGGATGCGATTGAATGGGTTGAAATTACGAATACTCGTGGTATGAGTCAATTTGCTGATGGCGGAATTGTTGGAACAAAGCCGTATGTTGGTAGTGCGAATTATATTAATAAAATGGGTGATTATTGCTCAAATTGCAGTTATGACCGAAAGAAACGACACGGAAAAGATGCTTGTCCTTTCAATAGTCTTTACTGGGATTTTTATGATAGACATCGAGAGAAGTTGGGCAAAAATCATAGAATAGGAATGACGTATCGTATTTTAGATAAAATGGATTCAGAGGAATTAGTAAAGACTTTGGAACAAGCTGATTTTTATAAAAAGAATGTAAACTTGTTGTAATTCTTATTTTTTTATAGGTTAAGCGCACGAAATTTATTGAGATTTGGCGGTTAGTATTTCGTGCGTTTAATCTATACTATATATAAGGTACTAGATTAATAAGTCTTTTTTCATACAAATGCTATTCGGCATGTCAACGTAAACGCCATATTTTGGAATAACCTTATAACCTAGCTTCTGATACAAACTCAATGCTTCGAGTTGCTTGCCACCCGTTTCAAGTCTAGCAATGGATAAATTTTTTTCAAGCATCCAATCTTCTAATGCTTTTACCATTAGTTTACTAAGACCTTTTCCTCTAGCTTCTTTTTTTAGAAAAACACGTTTTAATTCGGCTGATGTTTTGTCGTACGGTTTAAATGCGCCACAGCCAATTGGTTTTCCTGCTTGTTCAATTAAAATTGTAGGAAAACCCTTTGATACATCATTGTGAGGCGTATAACTGTCTTGAATGTCTCCATAATAACCTCGTAGTTCCTTGTCTAAGGCTTTGATTAGTTCCTTTACTTTTAGATTTAAAGTATCTGTTCGGATGATTTTTATGTCTTTCATAGAATACATTGTATTGGTTTTAGGCAATTAAAGCAGCCTTTACGTTTTTGTGAAAATAACACAAAATCGGTCAAACGACTTGTTTACTCTTTCAAAGTCGTCGATAGTTGAAACGCTGTTGAAGGAAAGTAGAATTAGCTAGATATTGTATGATATAAGTTACAAGCTAAAAACAAAACACACATCTTAATAAAAACAAAAACCACTTTTTTTAAACAAAAACTAGGACAATATTTACAAAATTAAAAACA
>CAZMEH010000577.1:0-2917 GCA_964564885.1 uncultured Saprospiraceae bacterium
TATAAAGGCTTAAAGTTAGGCGACGAAAATCGACATTACGGAAGCAGCCAGCGCAAGCCTTTATTCACAAAAAACCTAATGAAATGCCATTTTTTAGGAACAGTAGACATCATCCAAACCTCTTGCGGAAAACTCATTCGTTCGTCTAGGAATTTAAAAACATTATCACCTTTCAAGGTTCTAAACATTGCTGGAAAAATAGTTTTGCCCAACAAAACACGGTCGGCCAGTAAATTGAGCATCGCACTATCATACATCGCATATCGAAATGGCGACGCAGTTGTTTTATCTGTCACTTCCTCCTTTTGCATAATGGCTTTGGCGAGCTTGATATTTTTCTCAATTGTTCGAGTAAAACAGTAGCCCGAAGAAGCTTTGACGTAGCCGCCCATCGTGCCAATTTTAATAATATTTCCTTCTACCAATCCATCAAATTGGTGATCAGTCATTGGAATCGCATTAAATTCTTCTTCTATAATTTCATATTTTTCTGTCGTAAGGTATTTTTTGATATAAGTTCTAACCTTATCATCATATTCTTCTGGCGTATAAAAATCAGGTGAAAACTCTGTAAATTCAATCAATGCCGTGTCATTCGTGTAAGGCAAAACATAAACGAAATTGGTTTTATCGTCGCTACTATCTCGATAATCCATTAAAACAAATTCATCTTTATTGAACTGTGGTGTTTCCGTTTTAATAATCCAACCTTTGAAATGTTGCCAAATAAAAGCATTACCTAAGTTACTCGGAATTTCTTCCCTTAAAAAATAAGACTTAAATACTTTGTTTCCTTGAAATTGATGGTTTTCACATTTGACTAAACCACTTTTTTCAACTGCTTCAATTTTATCATAAACAAAGGTGATATTTGAGAATTTTGCTAATTCTTTTTTTATAGAACCATAAAAATCAATTCCTCTAATGGTATGGTATTTATAATCTTTCAGCTCTAAAGGAATCGATTTTCCAGATTCTTCAATCACAAAACCCGTTTGCCAGCTTTTCTTAACGATACTTTCGTAACCGTACAGCTCCTTTGACCAAAATGACCAAGTGCGGTCATTGCTTTGTTTTTTATCCATATCAATGACTAAGATTTGATATTTTTCAAATCCATCATATTTTGACATTTCATGCAAAAGCGACATGCCCGACAATCCGAAACCAGCAAAAATAAAATCGTAATTCATTGGTAAATATTTTGAAGTCTAACAGTAAAAAGCCAGTTTTGTTAGATAATGTACCGTCGGCTTTAGCCGATATGGTGTTGTATTTGAAATAAAATATATTTAATCATGTTGGCTAAGTGAAGAAATATAAATAGGTTACACCATAAGACAACTTTGTTTTTTTCAAGAATGAGCTAAAAAATCATTGCATAGCCTCGCTCTGGGATTATTTTTTAGAAAAGTTACTGAGAAAAAGAAAGAATATTATGGTGCTAGTTATTTATATGCCTTCACTAAAGCCAAAGGTACGGAACTATAAATTGAGTAAAATGCGACAAATCACTTTTAATACAAATTATCACACACGCTGGGGCGAAGAAATCGTCGTAGTTGGAAATATTCCAGCACTCGGTCAAAATGATTTACGAAAAGGACTAAAATTGTCTTATTCTAAAAATGGTCATTGGTCAAAAACAGTTGATATTGAAGCCTGTGAATTTGAATATCAATATGTTTTAATTAACGATAAACTCCAAGAAATAGACCGAGAATGGGGCAGACCTAGGATTTTCAACGCTTCGGAAGGTAATCAAAAAAATACACTTCTTTCCTTGAACGATGCTTGGCGTGCAAAATATCATCCTGAAAATGCGCTCAATAATTCGGCATTTCTAAAAGTGATTTTTAATCCAAATAAGTACAACGCTCCAAAGTCTAAAAAAACTACTTTTGGTAAAATAATTAAATTTCAAATCCATGCGGCACGAGTCGAACAACATCAACGACTTTGCATTTTAGGTAATATTCCTGCGCTCGGTGCTTGGAACGAAAAAAACCCTTTACTGCTCGGAAATGAAGATTATCCGCTTTGGTCTGGTTCAGTTTCTACCGTTCAAGGTATGAATATTGAATATAAATATGGTATTTATGACAATACAGAAAAGGCGATTATTTTCCTTGAATATGGTGAAAACCGTATCCTAAATGCTGCTCAAACCAAAGGAAGTGCATTAATAATTGTCAATGATAATTACTTTAAACATCCTGATGGTTTTTGGAAAGGCACAGGCGTTGCATTGCCTGTTTTTGCATTGCGTAGCCAAAACGGTTTAGGAGTTGGCGAGTTTTCCGACATCAAATTACTCGTAGATTGGGCAACGCAAGTCGGCATGAAGATGGTTCAAATCTTACCAATTAACGATACTTCTGCCACTGGAACTTGGGTTGACTCTTATCCTTATGCAGCGATTTCAGTTTTTGCTTTGCATCCAATGTATTTGAATATTGAAGCGATCAGCGGATTTAAAAAAGTCATTGATCTTGAGAAATATAAAGTACTTCAAACAAAATTGAATGCTTTTGAAAATGTCGATTACGAATCGGTTAATACAAATAAACTAGCCTTTGCAAAACAGATTTTCAATAATACCAAAACATCGTTTTTAAAAAGTACAAGTTTTAAAAAATTCTTTGAAGACAATCAACATTGGTTAATGCCGTATGCGTATTTCTGCGCTTTAAGGGATCAATTTGGAACAGCTGATTTTAACGAATGGAAAGAAAACAGCCGCTTCTCTCCTACTACGATGCAAGATTATTGTGATACAGAAAGTGAGCAATTTGACACGATTTCTTTTTATTATTTCTTGCAATTTAACCTGGATCAGCAATTAGCAGAAGTCACCGCTTACGCTCGCAAAAACAACATTATTCTAAAAGGTGATATTCCAATTGGGATTTACCGA
>CAZMEH010000578.1:0-4273 GCA_964564885.1 uncultured Saprospiraceae bacterium
ACTGAAAAATATATTAATCCATTGACGGATTTTGGATTTAAGAAATTATTTGGCTCTGAACCAAATAAGGCTTTATTGATTGATTTTTTAAATCAAATCTTACCAAATAAAAAAATTAAAGATCTTAGTTACGCTTCTACAGAGCAATTAGGTCAAACCCTTATTGATAGAAAAGCTATTTTTGATTTGTATTGTATTGGAGAAAATGGCGAACGTTTTATTGTTGAAATGCAAAAAGCAAAGCAGAATTTCTTTAAGGATAGAAGTGTTTTTTATGCTTCTTTTCCAATCCAAGAACAGGCTAAAAAGAATAAATGGAACTACCGATTAGAGCCTGTTTATTCTATTGGTATCTTAGACTTTGTATTTGAAGACCACAAATCAGATGATAACCTCCTACATATTGTAGAGTTGAAAAATCAAGATGGCGAAGTTTTTTATGATAAACTCAAGTTCATTTATCTTGAATTACCAAAATTCACGAAAAAGGAAAATGAATTAGAAACCCATTTTGATAAATGGCTTTATGTGTTTACACATCTTTCCGAATTACAAAATCGTCCAAAAAGTTTACAAGAAAGGATTTTCAAGAAATTATTTGAAACAGCCGAGATTGCTAAATTTTCTCCAAAAGAAAAGGTAGCTTATGAGGAAAGTTTAAAATATTACAGAGATATAAAGAATGTTGTTGATACTTCTAGGAAAGAAGGAAAGGTTGAAGGAAAAATTGAAGGAATACTAGAGGGTGAAATTAAAGAGAAAGAAAAAACTGTTCTTAATTGTATCAATCAAGGTTTTGGTAATGAATTGATTGCTAAAATCACTGGACTAAGTGAAAAGAATGTTCAAGAGATACGAGATAACTAAGTTTAAAAGCTTCTACTAAGCGTATTGATTAATCTTTGATATTTGTGTTAATCACAATTTGAAAAAAACAGTTATATGAAAATAGGAGTTGAAAACCTAGGAACAATAAAAAAGTGAGATTGATTTAAATAATAACTTGATTGTGTTGACAGGTGGGAATAATCAAGGTAAAGCTTATATATTTTTGATAGAAATGAAGTCTCAGGATACTAAAGGAGTGACTTTAAAATATAGAAGTACAAAAATATTCCTACAATTTTTAGCATCAACTTTAGAAAAATTTTATGATAATTCTGTTTTAGATAACTTTGAAGTAAGGTCTATTCTATTTGATAGAAAACCTACTTCTAAAGGAAAAGAAGTCAAACCTAGAAAACCTGATGATGAAATTTTTTATCATCAAGGCTTTGGTAAAATCACTAAAAACGAAACTTGGATTAATAAATTTATCAAATAGTGAGATATTCTACTTTTTGCCGTTGGGAGGAGTTATTCCAAGTTCTACCATTAATTCACCAAGAGAGATTTGACGAAGTTGAGCAAGTTGCACCATGTAGCCTATTCTCTGATTTCGTAAACCTTCTTCTTCTTTGACTAAATTAAGGAAAATAAAACTTTCCTTTTCAGTGATCATTTCATTTTCAAGTTTTTGAAGTAAAACTTTGTATTTCCTTAACTTCTCAACATTTAAAACACATTCATTAATAGATAGAAGTAATTCAGCATCTTGAGACTTACTAGTCTTATGTTTTTTACGAACAATCAAAGCATTGAGTTCTTGTGCAATACTTTCTAGTTCATAGATTTTCATTTGAAAGAGTCTTGTTAGAAGTGTTTGCAAATCAATTTCAGATTGTACTGTAATTTTTGACATAAATATTCAAGTTTAAAATTATTTCCTAGATCCCATATACCTATAAAGGTAAATCAGTTAGTGAACTTGTTTAAAAACGCAAGTTTAGTCCACTAAGTTCTACTTGAATAGAGATTTTTAATACAAAAAAAACAGCTTTAACCAATCATTTTAACCAAGAAAAAACTTAAAATCAAGTTCAGGTATCCAAATCAATAATTTTAATTCTCATCTATTCTATGAATTTTTAAATCAAATGATTAACTTTGCACGCATTTCATGGGTTGAAATGCACTAGATTTGAAATATACTAATCAAAACCAGTATCTAAATAATAATAGCAAATGGCACTAATTGGTGAAATTAGAAAGCGTAGTTGGATATTAATCGTACTTATTGGCTTAGCAATGGGCGGTTTCCTACTAATGGACATGTTCAGTAGAGTCGGAGTAGGTGGTCTAATGAACCCTAATCAAATGGGAAGCGTTGGCGGTGAAGAGATTAACGCACAAGAATTCTTCGCTAGAGAACAAGCTTTATTCCAAAGTTCAGAAAATTCATTCGGTAACAAAGATGCTCTTTGGAACTTGTATGTTCAAGAGATTTTGTTAGCTAAAATGCAAGAACAACTTGGAATCGGCGTTAGTGAAGAAGAAAAAACTGAATTGTACAGTGTTGGTCAAAACATCAGTCCAATCATTTTACAAAATTTCCAATACAATACTGAACTATACAGTCAGTATAAGCGAGCTGCAGATGCTGGTGAATTGAATGAGCAACAGCAAGTGGATTGGGATAGAATGAGCGAAAGTATTGTTTTGAATCGTATTGAAACGAAGATGAACAATCTAATGAGCAAGGCGATTTATACGCCTACTTGGATGGCTGATATGGATAATGCTGAAAAAACAGCTACCATGAATTTCAAATTCGTTGGTGTTCCTTTCTCTAGCATTCAAGAAGAAGTAAAAGTAACTAATTCTGATATTTCTAAATATATCAAAAAATATAGCTATCGTTTCAAAACGAAGGACGAAACACGTAAAGCAGCTTATGTTGCCTTTAATGTGGTTCCTTCTTCTGCGGATTCTGCTACTATTAAAGGTGAGATTGCGGAACAAGTTTCAAATTATAAAGCAACAGAGGACGACAACGAAGTTTTCTTAGCGGATAATTATGGAATTTATAGCGAGAAGTTTTACAAAAGATCTGAGGTTAGTCCTTTAGTTGCAGATTCTTTGTTTCAACGTCCTGTAGGAACTATTGTTGGGCCTTATCAAGAAGGTCGTCAGTATAAAGCAGCAAAAATCATTGCTCGTCAAAGTATTCCAGATTCTGTTCAAGTTCGTCATATCTTAATTGGTGTACAACAGGCTTCTGCAAACTATGCAGGAATGGAAAGAGCTAGTGAAATTGCGGATAGTTTAATGAATGTCCTTCAAACACAACCTAGTGTGACGTTTGACTCTTTAGCTATTGCTAATAGTAATGACCCAGATACTAAGGATAAAGGTGGTGATTTAGGTTTAAATGACAAATTTCCATTTGGTGAAGCATTTGATAATTCAGTGATGTTTGATGTTAAACCAAACACTTTAACTAAGGTTGAATCTGATTATGGTGTTCACATCGTAGAAGTAACTAGCGTTAAAAGTTCTGGTTCAACAGGTGTAAGAGTTGGTTATTTGGTTAAGGATATCATCCCTAGCGAAGAAACAACTAAAGTGGCTAGAAAAAAAGCTTATGACTTCATCGCAAGTAATCGTACGATTGAGCAGATGAATAAATCTGCTGCTGAAAGTCAAGATGTTAGCGTTGTTTCTTCTGGGCCTATGGCAAAGACGGATCATAATGTACTAGGTCTTGGTAGCGAAGATGAGTCAAGAAATATCGTAAAATGGATGTATAGAGCAGAAGTTGGAGAAGTTTCTAACGCTATCTACACTTTCTACGATAAAGATTTAGCTTATGATAGCAAGTTCGTTATCGCAGGTTTTGCTTCTAAGCAGCCAGAAGGCTTGCCTAGTGCTACAGACATGAAAGCGGAACTAGAAACGGCTGTCATGAATGAGAAGAAAGGTGAAATGATTATCAAGCAAATCAAAGCGGGTGATAAGGTTGATGCTATTGCTACTCAATTAGGTTCTTCTGTTCAAGCACCTACAGGTATTAGCTTTAATCAATCATTTATTCCAGGTTTAGGTAATGAACCAGAAGTTTTGGGTTTACTTTACAACATGGAAGCTGGACAAACATCTAAGCCTATCTTAGGTAATTCTGGTGTTTATGTAGTGGAGATGGTTTCTAAAACAGAAGCGCAGCCTATCGCTGATTATTCTGCAAGTAAGAAACAAATTTCTACTCAAATGCAGCAAGGTGTCGCTCAAAACATCTTTGAAGCTATGAAAGGAAAAGCTAAGATTAAAGATAAAAGAAGTAATTTCTATTAGACAATTACTTTTTGAATAATATAAAAAAGGTCGTTCAGCATTTGTGCTGAACGACCTTTTTTAGTTTTATACCATCTATCCTTATTCTTCAAGCAATTTATAC
>CAZMEH010000579.1:0-4714 GCA_964564885.1 uncultured Saprospiraceae bacterium
AGTATTGGAATATCAATGGTTTGTCAAGAGATTAGCAGTGAGTTTTTAAACAAGTTCATAGATTGAACTGAAAGATAAAGACAATTGTGTGGAATTGCTAATATAGGAAACCCAATTAGTAAAACGTTTGAAAACCTCGTTTTGTAAACTAATATTGGATTGTTTTTTGGTAAAAGGTGTCAGGATATAGACAAGATGTTTTTTTGAATGTACAAATGAACAGATGAAGCTTTCAAATACAGGCTATCTTGGCATCATTTTTTGGTTCTTTGAAAATTATTGTGGAAAAGTAATTTTCAAAGAAAATTAATACTAAAACGCCTTGCCCACGAGAAATCGTGGCAAGTTGTTTGCCGTTTGCCGTTTTTTGAAACTTCCACAATAATTTTCAGAGAACCCATTTTTTTTACGACTTTTGCAGAAATTTTTCAAATATTAAACATATATTTTGTTCATGAAATTTTACAAAAAATGAAAATAGTCATAGCTGGCGCAGGTGCTGTTGGGTTTCACTTGGCTGAATTACTATCAAGAGAAAATCAAGATATTACCTTAATTGATACCGATCAAGAAATCCTAAACTACGCCGCTTCGCACCTTGATGTACTTACAATAAGAGGAGATGCGACTTCTATTGCCATATTAGAAGCTGCCGAAATTCATACCGCTAAGTTATTTTTAGCGGTCACTACCTCAGAGAAGACAAATTTGTTGGCAGCTATTCTTGCCAAGCAACAAGGCGCAAGAAAGACGATTGCTCGGGTGAATAATCCAGAGTATTTGACACCTAAGCAAATCCAAAATTTTGAAAAGCTAGGCATTGGAAAACTAATTTCACCTCAACAGTTAGCCGCTTTAGAGATTGAAAGATTGCTTAATCGTTGTTCTCTCACTGATATTCTTGAATTTGAAGGCGGTAAAATCTCATTAATTGGGTTTTCGATAAAAGATGATTCGCATTTAATTGGAAAGCCTATTTCTGAAATTTGTCAAGGCGTACCGATTAATTTTAAAGCGATTGCTATTTTAAGGAATCATAAAACGATTATTCTTAAAGAAGATATTTTACTCCAAAAAAACGATCATTTGTACGTTACGACGGAAAATAAAAATGTTGAAAAAATAACTAAACTAGTCGGGAAAGAGGTCGAGAAAATCAAGCGACTGATGATTATCGGGAGTACAAAATTAGCATTGCGTACGGCTCAATTATTAGAAAAAAAATATGCGATTACGCTTATTGTGGATGATGAAAATATTGGAAAACAGTTCACGGAGATTTTAGAAGACACATTGGTTGTAAAGGCGGATTATAGTAATATAGAGCATTTGAAAGAAGAAGGATTAGCTCGAATGAATGCATTTATTGCGCTTACAAAAAATTCTGAAATCAATATTATTGCGAGTTTAATGGCGGAAGAAACCAAGATTATTAAAACGATAGCTTTGGTGGATAATGTCAATTATATTCATCTTTCTCAAAACATTGGCGTTGATACTTTAATTAATAAAAAACTCATTGCGGCTAATGAAATATTTCGTTTTGTACGCAAAGGAAATATAAAAGCGATTGCTAGTTTACACGGTGTAGATGGCGAAATTATAGAGTTTGTTATTCATCGAAAAAATAAACTACTGAAACACGCTATTGAAAAACTAGATATTCCAGTACAAGCCATCATTGCAGGCGTAGTTAGAGGTCAACGGAGTATTATTCCTAAAGGAGATTTTGTATTTGAACTCAACGATAAAGTTATTGTATTTGCTTTGCCAGAAGCTATTTATCAAGTCGAACAACTTTTTAAATAATAGACAGGATTAATAGGGTTTTTTTAATGATAGACAGGATCAACAGGATTAACAGGATTTTTTTAATGATAGATAATATTTTCATTTAGATCTAGTACACTGTTTCAAAAATTTTACGGTACAATCCAATGCGATCTTGCTCCATTGTTTCTCGCATGAAATGTACCTAACCTTCAAAACAAGGCAGCAAGCTACCTTGGACGAGTATTAAACAACTTTTGAAACAGTGTACTAGCAGGCTTTTTAATTACAATTGTAAACTTTATGAATAATCATTAATGATAAACGTAGGAATTGTTTCTAATGTAATGGGCGTACTTTTATTAATCGTTGGCGGCATGATGTTGTTCGCTTTGCCTTTTTCATTCGTGTATCAAAGTGGAGATGGTCTGGCGATTTTGGCTTCCGCAGGGATTACAATGGGAGCAGGCGGATTGTCGTTACTTTTTAGATTTAACAATAAGGAACACATCGGAAAGCGAGAAGGTTATCTTGTTGTAGCAATCGGCTGGCTGAGTATGAGTTTATTTGGGTTGTTGCCTTATTTGCTGAGTGGTGTTTTGCCTAATTTTGGTGATGCTTTTTTTGAAAGCGTTTCAGGTTTGACGACTACGGGCGCATCCGTTATTAATGATATTGAAGCTGTTCCGAAAGGTATTTTGTTTTGGCGTAGCTTAACGCAATGGATTGGCGGAATGGGAATTGTTGTGTTAACCGTTGCACTATTTCCGCTGCTTGGAATTGGTGGCGTAGAGCTATTTGTAGCAGAAGCACCTGGACCTAAATCTGACAAAATTCATCCTAGAATTAAAGAAACCGCTAAACGATTGTGGTTTATTTATTTGGCGTTGACTGTTCTGGTTACTGTTTTATTATATCTAGCAGGAATGTCTTTTTATGATGCGATTAATCACGGATTGACTACAATGGCAACGGGCGGTTTTTCTACTAAGAATGATAGTATGGCGTATTTTAGCCCAACGATTCAATATATTACTTTGATTTTTATGTTTGTTGCAGGCATCAATTATACGGTTATTTATTATGGGTTAAAAGGTAAGTTTCGGCATGTTTGGTCAAGCGATGAATTCAGAAGCTACGTTTATCTTGTTTTATTTTTAACCGCTAGTATTACTTTGGTTGTTCATCAAGTTACCAATTATTCGTTGGAAGAATCCTTTAGGGATGCAGCTTTCCAAATCGTTTCACTCATCACAACAACGGGTTTTGTGAGTGCCGATTATACCGCTTGGACGCCTGGATTGACGGTGGTTTTCTTTCTTTTATTGTTCATAGGCGCATGCGCAGGTTCTACGAGTGGCGGAATTAAAATTATTCGACATATTGTTATTTTCAAAAATTCGTTACTAGAGTTTAAACGTCTGTTGCATCCCAAAGCAATCATTCGGACAAAGGTGGATAAGCAAATTGTTGCGCCAAGAATATTGACACATGTGATGGTTTTTGGTTTGATTTATATGATGCTTTTTATCATTGGAACAATAATAATGGCAATTATCTTGCATGATTTTGATGCACCAATTTTAACTGCAATTGGTTCGGTTGCCACTTCCTTGGGTAATGTCGGGCCAGGTATTGGCGAAGTTGGACCAGTTAATAATTTTGCAGCTATTCCTTTAAGTGGGAAGTATTTTTTGTCTTTTTTAATGTTACTCGGTCGCTTAGAATTGTTTACTATTTTGGTACTGTTTATGCCTTATTTTTGGCGAACGAATTAAGATGCACAGCTAACGGCTAACTGCGCACAGCTTGTCACACCTATCCCGAAACCTCGGTAGAAACCTTGTGGATAAGGCGTTTTTTCTACTAAAATATCTTATCACGGAATTTTTCAAAGAACCGCTTTATTATTAGTCTTTATTCACAAGAACCCTTGGAGCCGAAAAATTACAAGATGATTTTGCAGGCATATTAATTTTTGTGAATAAAGACGATTAACTATTCATGAATAGAAAAAGCAATGGAACAATTATTATTTTACTTTTTCAAACCAGTTTGCTTACCAATAATCCTATCCATCCAACGAGCAGGTAACCAAGTTGGAATAGTAAAATTGATGAAATTATTTCCTGGAACAATTGAATACCTAGTCTTTGGATTTCTCTTCTCAAAAATATTGAAAATACGTTGACTGAGGTATTCAGGCGTCAAGCCATTTTCGCCAGATTTACTCATGAATTTTGCAAAACGATTAACAATTTTCGCATAAACTGTATCACTGTAACCAGCCATGTCTACTATTCCCTTGCCCCAAATCGGTGTTCTGATTGCGCCAGGTCCAACGACAATTACATCAACTCCAAAGAGTAATAATTCTCGCCTTAAACTATCTGAAATACCTTCGACAGCGTGTTTTGTTCCGACATATGCGCCAACGAACGGGAAAGCTATTTTACCAGACATCGAACTAATATTGATAATTTTTCCTTTGGTTGCCGTGAAATTATCTTGCGCACCTAACAATGGCAAAAATGCTTTTGTAACTCGTAGCAAACCAATCACATTGACATTAAACTGCTGCTCGATTTGTTCTATCGGCTGATATTGAAGGACACCGCCGTAAGCAATTCCAGCATTATTAATCAAACCGCCAAGACCTTTGCCGTCAAGGTGTTTTTCCACCTCTGCGACCGCAGCTTCAACGCCTAGCTGATCCGTTACATCAAAAATTAAAGGAACAAAACTATTACCCAATTCAGTTAATAATCTATTCGCATCGGCTTTCTTTCTAACGCTTCCAAAAACCAGATAACCAGCTTTTAGAAACTCTTTTGCACAACTATAGCCTATTCCTGTAGAAGCACCCGTAATCAGAATAGATTTTGACGACGACGTGATTTTGACGGTTGGTTTTTCTTCAATTTTTGGTGCGACTTCATCATTA